>NZ_JBSGZD010000124.1:0-21299 GCF_053610825.1 Streptomyces sp. NPDC054863
GGCCCCTTCGTCGTACGGGCGGGTGGGCTACTTCTTCTTGCCCTGGTTCTTGACGGCCTCGATGGCCGCGGCTGCCGCGTCCGGGTCGAGGTACGTGCCGCCCTTGACGAGCGGGCGGAAGTCGGCGTCGAGCTCGTAGTGGAGCGGGATGCCGGTCGGGATGTTCAGGCCGGAGATGTCCTCGTCGGAGATGCCGTCGAGGTGCTTGACCAGGCCGCGGAGGCTGTTGCCGTGGGCGGCGACCAGGACGGTCCTGCCGTCGAGGAGGTCCGGGACGATGCCGTCGTACCAGTACGGCAGCATGCGGTCGACGACGTCCTTGAGGCACTCGGTGCGCGGGCGCAGCTCCGAGGGGATCGTGGCGTAGCGCGGGTCATCGGACTGCGAGAACTCGGTGCCGTCCTCAAGGGCCGGCGGCGGGGTGTCGTACGAGCGGCGCCACAGCATGAACTGCTCCTCGCCGAACTCCGCGAGGGTCTGCGCCTTGTCCTTGCCCTGGAGGGCGCCGTAGTGGCGCTCGTTCAGGCGCCAGCTGCGGTGGACCGGGATCCAGTGGCGGTCCGCGGCTTCCAGCGCGAGCTGGGCGGTGCGGATGGCGCGCTTCTGGAGCGAGGTGTGCAGCACGTCCGGGGCCAGGCCGGCGGCCGTGAGCAGCTCACCGCCGCGCACTGCCTCCTTCTCGCCCTTCTCGGTGAGGTTGACGTCCACCCAGCCGGTGAACAGGTTCTTCGCGTTCCATTCGCTCTCGCCGTGGCGGAGGAGGATCAGCTTGTACGGTGCGTCGGCCATGCGTACGAGCGTAATCGACATGTGGGGTGCCACGCGCGCGTGTCCGCGGGCGTGCGCGCGACGCGCCGCGGATTGACGGTCGCCGTCAATCGGGTAGCGGGTGGGCAGGCTGCGTACGTAAGTTGCGGACATCAGACGAGCCACTTACATCCCTCGGGGGAGACCCATGTCCTCAGCAGGTCCCGCAGCAGGTCTGAGGCGCGCCGTGCGCGAGAGCGTCTCGGGGCTTCCCCGGGAGTTCTGGTGGCTCTGGACGAGCACCCTGGTCAACCGGCTCGGCGCGTTCGTCGCGACGTTCATGGCGTTGTACCTGACGCTCGACCGGGGCTACTCGGCGACGTACGCGGGTCTGGTGGCCGCGCTGCACGGGCTCGGCGGTGTCGTCTCCTCGCTCGGCGCGGGGGTGATGGCGGACCGGCTGGGGCGGCGGCCCACCCTGCTGATCGCGCAGATGTCGACGGCGTTCTCGGTCGCACTGCTGGGCTTCGTGCAGCATCCGGTGGCGATCGCCGGAGTGGCTTTCCTGGTGGGCATGGCGAGCAACGCGTCGCGGCCGGCCGTGCAGGCGATGATGGCGGACATCGTGAAGCCCGAGGACCGGGTGCGGGCGTTCTCGCTCAACTACTGGGCGATCAACATGGGGTTCGCGATCTCCTCGGCCGGTGCCGGTTTCCTCGCCGAGTACAGCTATCGCGCGGGCTTCCTCATAGAGGCGGCGATGACGCTGGTCTGCGCGGTGGTGGTGTTCCTGAAACTGCCGGAGTCGCGGCCCGAGCGGACGGTGGCCGAGAAGGCGGCCGAGCCGGTGGTCGGGATGGGGACGGTGCTGCGCGACGGTCGCTTCATGAGTGTGGTGGGGCTGTCGTTCCTGGTGGCACTGATCTTCCAGCAGGGGTACGTGGCCCTGCCGGTGGCGATGGGTACGGACGGGTTCAGCAGCTCCGACTTCGGTACGGCGATCGCCGTCAACGGCGTACTGATCGTGGCGCTCCAGATCCCGGTCACCCGGTTCATCGAGCACCGCGACCCGCGCCGGCTGCTGGTCGTCTCGTCGCTGCTCGCGGGGTACGGGTTCGGGCTGACCGCGTTCGCCGGATCGCTCGGGGTGTACGTCCTGACCGTGTGCGTGTGGACGCTCGCCGAAATCATCAACTCGCCGGTCCAGACGGGACTGGTGGTACGGCTCTCGCCGGTGCACGGGCGCGGCCGTTACCAGGGCATGTACACGATGTCGTGGGCGGTGGCGGCGCTGACGGCCCCGCTGCTCGGCGGGTTCGCCATCGACCGGCTGGGAGCCGCGTGGCTGTGGGGCACGTGCGCGGTGATCGGGATGGTCGCGGCGGGCGGGTACTGGCTGCTGATGCGGAGCCTGCCGCCGGAGCCTCAAGAGGCGGCGGCGGTCGAGCGGGTCTCCGTACCGGAGGAGTCCGCGGCAGTGTCCCGGACGGCGAAGCCGGCGGAGGTCGCACCGGGCGCATAGCCGCGTGCGGTGGAGGTGCGGCGGGCGTGCGGCAGAGTGCGCGCGGGCGGCAGAGCGGGCGGTGGCGCGTGCCTCGGTCACGCGCCTGCGTCGGTCGCCCGGCTTCGTCAGGTGCCCGGCTTAGTCAGTCGCGCGGCTTCGTCAGGTGGGCGAAGGCGTCCAGGTTGCGGGTGGACTCGCCGCGCGAGACGCGCCAGGCGTACTCCTTGCGGATGGCGGTGGCGAAGCCCAGTTCCAGGAGGGTGTTGAAGCTGCCGTCGGCGGCTTCGAGCACCGAGCCGAGGAGGCGGTCGATCTCTTCCGGGGTGACGGCCGCCAGGGGGAGTTTTCCGGCGAGGTAGACGTCGCCGAGGGAGTCGATCGCGTAACCCACCCCGTACAGGCGCAGGTTGCGCTCCAGGAGCCAGCGGTGGACGGCCTCGTGGTTCTCGTCGGGGTGGCGGATCACGAAGGCGTTCAGCGAGAGCGAGTGCTGTCCGAGGATCAGGGAGACCGTGGTGGACAGCTTGCGGGTGCCGGGGAGCTTGACCACGTAGGTGCCCGGCCGGGGGCTCTCCCACTCCAGCCCGGCCTCTTTGAGGGTCGCTTCGAAGGTGTCCCGCGCGTCAGCCGTTCGACCTGTCTCAGCCATGGTGCGAGCGTACGTGACGGCGGTGTTCGTGCATCGCCGCGGTGTAGACGTCGGCGGTGGCCGAAGCGGCGGTGTCCCAGCCGAAGGCCTGGGCGTGCCGGGCGGCGGCCGAACCCATGGTGTCGACGAGTCCGGGGTGGTCGATGAAGCGGCGCAGGGCGCGTGCATACGCGGCCGGGTCGTGCCCCTCTATGAGGAAGCCGGTCGACCCGTCCCGTACGGCGACGGGCAGGCCCCCGACGGCCGCGGCGACGACCGGGGTGCCGGTGGCCTCCGCCTCGATGGCGACGAGCCCGAAGGACTCGCTGTAGGACGGCATGACGAGGACGGACGCGGCGCGGAACCAGTCCGCGAGGCGGTCCTGGCCGACCGGCGGACGGAACCGGACGACGTCGGCGATGCCCAGCCTGGCGGCGAGCTTCTGGAGCTTCTCCGGCTTGGCCATGCCGGAACCGCTGGGGCCGCCGACGATCGGCACGACCAGCTTCGTACGGAGCGAGGGGTCCTCGGCGAGGAGGACGGCGACGGCGCGCAGCAGGATGTCGGGGGCCTTGAGGGGCTGGATGCGGCCGGCGAAGAGCGGTACGAACGCCTCTTGAGGCAGCCCGAGGCGCTCGCGGGCCGCGGCGCGTCCATCGGCCGGGCGGAAGCGTTCCAGGTTCACGCCGGGGTGGACGACGGCGACCCGGCCGGGGTCGGCCTCGTAGAAGCGGACCAGCTCGTCGGCCTCCTCGGCGGTGTTCGCGATGAGGCGGTCGGCGGCGCGGACGATCTGGGTCTCGCCGATGACGCGGGCGGCGGGCTCGGGGGTGTCGCCCTCGGCGAGGGAGGCGTTCTTGACCTTGGCCATGGTGTGCATGGCGTGGACGAGGGGGACGCCCCAGCGTTCGGCGGCGAGCCAGCCGACGTGTCCCGAGAGCCAGTAGTGCGAGTGGACCAGGTCGTAGTAGCCGGGGCGCTGTCCGGCCCAGGCCTGCATCACGCCGTGGGTGAAGGCGCAGAGCTGGGCGGGCAGCTCCTCCTTGGCGAGGCCTTCGTAGGGGCCCGCGTCTATGTGGCGGACGAGGACGCCGGGGGCGAGCTCCACGCTCGGGGGCAGGCCGCCGGTGGTGGCCCTGGTGAAGATCTCCACCTCTATGTTGATCGCGGCGAGGCGCTTGGCGAGCTCGACGATGTAGACGTTCATGCCGCCCGCGTCGCCGGTGCCGGGCTGGTGCAGCGGCGAGGTGTGCACGCTGAGCATGGCGATGCGGCGGGGCTTGCGGGCTGCGCCGGGGAGGCGGAGGCGGGGCGGGGCCGCCGCGGCCAGAGTGCCGGTGAGTCGGGAGACGTACTGGCTCACGTCGACGGTCCTCCTCGACTGATGCGGAGATCTGCTTGTGGGCAGGTTCTGGGCAGGGCTGAGCGGGGGCGGTACGGCCCTTCCGAAGGGGGAGAACAGTGGAGTTCCGCGGTCCATTTCCGTTTTGCCAAATCATTGCATTGCGATGCGGTGTGTCCTGGCCCGCGATCCGGTGTGCCCCGGTCCGCTTAGGCTCGTTCCATGGCCTCCCGCACCTCTTCCCCGCGCCCCGTCGGCGCCGTCACCCGCGGGACCACGAACCCGAACCGGCTGCGGCGGATGGACCGCTGGATCGCCGCCGTGCACGGTCCTGTGCTGCACCGTACGGACGGGGCGGTGGCCGTCGACCTGGGGTACGGGGCCGCGCCGTGGACGGCGGTGGAGCTCCTCGGACGGTTGCGGACGGCCGCGCCAGGCGTCGAGGTGACCGGTATTGAGATCGAGCCCGCGCGGGTGGCCGGGGCGAAGCCGTACGAGCGGGCGGGGCTGACCTTCCGGCACGGGGGCTTCGAGGTGCCCCTGGAGGGCGGCCGGCGGCCGATGCTGATCCGGGCGGCGAACGTACTTCGACAGTACGACGAGGAGCAGGTGGCCGCCGTCTGGCAGCGGCTGCGCGAGCGGCTGGCACCCGGCGGGCTCCTGGTGGAGGGGACCTGCGACGAGATCGGGCGGCGGCACGTGTGGGTGGCGCTGGGCACGGACGGCCCGCGGACGGTCACCTTCGCGACCCGGCTGGGGTCCCTCGACCGCCCCTCCGACCTGGCGGAGCGGCTCCCGAAGGCGCTGATCCACCGGAACGTGCCGGGTGAACCGGTGCACGCCTTCCTGCGGGACTTCGACCGGGCGTGGGCGGCTGCCGCGCCGTTCGCGTCGCTGGGCGCGCGGCAGCGGTGGATCAGAGCGGCCCGGGACCTGTCGGCGGACTGGCCGCTGACCGGGCCGCACTCCCCCGCCGGACATGCGGCGGCGGACGGGGAGCGGCGGTGGCGGCAGGGCGAGGTCACGGTGCGCTGGGAGGCGCTGGCCCCGCGGAACACCTCGTACCGGTGACGGAAGGCCACGTACCGGTGAACAAAGCAGGTCATTGCCGGGGTGGGCGGAATTCGGGGAACGGGAAATCGATCTCGTTCGTCGGAGGGGTGTGCAGGGAAGGGCCGGAAGGTTCTTGGGGGTTGTGAGGGGATGCTGATTCCGCCTCTGTCGCTTTTGCGGGAGGCGTGGCAGCATCGCGCGAGCACCGCCAAGTTACTGACGGTAAATCAGATTCTGAACTCGCTCCGGGGGGAGCTCGTGAACCGAAGCCGTAGTAGCCGCACAGGCCGCAGCCGTAGCCGGGGCAGCAGCGTCACGACCGCCATGGCGCTGGTCTGCGCGCTGAGCGTGCTGGTCCTGCCGGGGCAGGCGTCCGCCGATCCGACACCGCCGCCCGCGTCCGGGGGCGGGGCCGGGGGTGATGCCGACAAGAGCCTGAACGACGTACGAAGAGAGATAGACGGTCTGTACCGCAAGGCCGCGGTCGCCACCGACGCCTACAACCTGGCGGAGGAACAGACGCAGAACCAGTCCGGCGAGATCGTGAAGCTGGCCAGGTCGGTCGTGACGGGCGAGCAGCGGATCAGCCAGCTCAAGAACCGGCTGGGCGCGCAGGCCCGCGCACAGTACCGGTCGGGCGGGATGCCGCAGAGCGCGCAGCTGATGCTGAGCGGCGACCCGGAGTTCTTCCTCCAGGGCGCGGGACGCATGCAGCAGGGCCAGACCGCCGTCAAGAGGATGCTGGACGAACTGACCAGGACCCAGGAGGACTTGCGGACGTACTCCCAGGACGCCGGCAGCCAGTGGCAGAAGCTGGAGGCCAACCGCAAGCGCAAGGAGAAGGCGCAGGCGGAGGTCAAGCAGCGGATCGCCGCGGCGGAGAAGCTGGAGGCCCGCCTGGAGGAGAAGGAGCGCACCCGGCTGCTGGAGCTGGAGCGCGAGGAGCAGTACCGCTCGCAGACGACCTGGCTGAAATCGGGCGCGCTGAAGGACGGCGGCAAGGGCGGCGCGGCGACGACGGCACAGGGCAAGCAGGCGGTGGCCTACGCGACGGCCCAGATCGGCGATCCGTACGTATGGGGCGCGGAGGGACCCGACTCCTTCGACTGCTCGGGCCTCACCCAGCAGGCGTGGGCATCGGCGGCCCGGGGGATACCGCGGACGTCGCAGGAGCAATGGAGGCTGCTGCCGAAGGTCGCGGTGGCGGACATGCGGCCCGGGGACCTGATCATCTACTTCTCGGACGCGAGCCACGTGGGGATGTACGTGGGCGACGGCGCGATCGTGCACGCACCGAGGCCGGGGCGGGACGTGACGATCGCGGGAGCGGGCTCGATGCCGATACTGGGCGTGGTGCGGCCGGGCTAGTGGACGCGGCCCGGCAGGGCGGCGGGACCGGAGGCCGTCAGTGGCCGGTGCGCGAGCACGGACGGGATCTCGGGCGGGAGCACGGACGGGAGCGCGGACGGACGGGAGCGCGGACGGGGACGCAGGCGGGAGCACTGGCGGAGCGCGGAGGTGGCCTCCGCTCAGGGTGATCTTTGTCATGGCAAACGCGGCAGCGAACCGGTGCCGGATCCGTGGCGGGACGCGGCTTATGCCTGGCCGGAAGCGGTGAGGACGGCTCGCATATGACCGGGGCGGATTCGTGAACGGCATTCCGTTGCGGCGCCCGGTACCGCTAAGGTCCCCGTTTGGCGGGGCGTCGTTCGGCGTCCCACCGTGCCCTCGGGGGGAGGGAAGGAACCGAACCGATGCCCGTACCCATACCGCGGCAGAGAGTAGTGCCCGCCGTGGAAAGCGGTCAGGCCGGCCCTCAGCACACCGCACCCCAGCAGCCGACCGACCTCACGCTGCTGGTGATCGAGAACGACCCGGCGGACGCCTTCGCCGTGCCCGACCTGCTCGAATCCGCAGGCGGTCCCCGTGTCCGTGTCCGCACCGCCCGCAACCTCACCGAGGCCGGCCGGCTGCTCACCGACGACGTGCACTGCATCCTGCTCGACCTGGCCCTGCCCGGCTGCGGCAGTTGCGCCGAGTGCCGCGAAGACATCGCGAACAGCGGCGCCGGTGAGTCCGACGGGACCGGTGGGACCGGTGGAACCGGCACCGGCGGCAGCCCGCTGGGCGCGCTCCGCGACGTCCTGCGGATGGCGCCCCATCACGCCGTGCTGGCGCTGACCCCGCCCGACCGGGCCGAGCACGCCGCCGAGGCGGTCCGGGCGGGCGCCCAGGACTTCCTGTTCCGCGACGAGCTGGACGGCCGGCTGCTGAGCCGCGCCATCCGGTACGCGGTGGAGCGCAAGCGCGCCGACACCGCCTCGTACAAACTGGCCGAGTCCCGACTGCACGCCCAGGAGAACGCCCGTCTGGAGCGCGGTCTGCTCCCGACGCCGCTGCTGGAGGGATCGGACCTGAAGTTCGCGTCCCGCTACCGCCCCGGCCGCTCCCGTGCGCTGCTCGGCGGTGACTTCTACGACACCGTCCGCACCCCGGACGGCACCGTTCACGCGATGATCGGCGACGTCTGCGGCCACGGCCCCGACGAGGCGGCCCTCGGCGTCGAACTGCGCATCGCCTGGCGTGCGTTGACCTTCGCCGGACTGTGCGGGGACGAACTGCTCTCCACGCTCCAGCGCGTCCTGGAGCACGAGCGCGAGAGCGAGGAGATCTTCGCGACGCTCTGCACGGTCGACATCGCTCCGGACGGCCGCCGCGCCGGTCTGTGCCTGGCCGGTCATCCGGCTCCGCTGATCGCCCGCCAGGGACAGCTCGCCCAGCTCATGCCGTACGACGACGGGGGCCCTGCCCTCGGCCTGCTGCCGCGCGCCCGCTGGCCGCGCCAGCAGGTCGAACTGGGCGGCGCCTGGAGCCTGTTGATGTACACGGACGGCCTGATCGAGGGCCGGATCGCCGGAGCGGACGGCACCGGCCGCCCCGGCCGGCTCGGCCAGGACGGCATGGTCGCGATGATCAACCGTCAGCTGTCCGAGGGCCTGCGCGGCGAGGAGCTCCTGGAGGCCGCCGTCACGCGCGTACGCGAACTGAACGGCGGCGAGCTGACGGACGACGTCGCCGTCCTCCTGCTCGACCGGGAGGCCGGCAGCCGGGAGACCGGCAACCGCGACGCCGGCAGCCGGGACGGCAGTGGCAAAAAGGCCAAGGACCGCGGCAGACCGCCGCGGCCCTCCGCTCAACGCCCGCCGTTGTAGGGCCCGTACGGCCCGTCGCTGCTGCTGCCGCCGCGCCGGCCACCGCCGCCGCCGGAGACCTGGCGCAGGGCGGGCCGTACGTCCACCAGGAAGACGATCGACGCGACCAGACCCGCGATCTGCAGGAACAGGATCGGCACCACCAGGTTCACGACGACCGTGATGCCGAGAATGACCAGCCAGAAGTTCTTGGACTGCTTGTCCGCAGCCCGGTACGCGTCACCGCGCGCGGTCGCGGCCATGATCAGCGCGGCCACCGCCGTGACAAGGAAGACCAGCCCGACCACGAACATCAGCCCGACATCGAATCCCTCACGCAACATACTGAGCACCGCCTCATCCGGTTCGACCGACTCGTGACCGCCTTGGCCAAGGTACCGAAACGACGGACCGGACGCCCTTGCGGCGATCCGGCCCGTCGTGTTCCGCTCCCGCACACCTTCGTACGCGGGACTACTTCTCCTCGGCCGCCGGGGCCGTCTTCTTGGCCGCGGCCTTGCGCGCCGGGGCCTTCTTCGGCTCCGGGTCCGCCTGGAGCTCTGCGACGGTGGGCTCGGAGGCAGTGGACTCGTCGGCAGCGGGCTCCGCGGCCTTCTTCGGCTCCGGGTCCGGCTCGACGGCCACGGCGATCTCGTTGATCTCCTCGGCCGCCTCGCCGCGCCAGCCCTTCACGGCCTGCTCACCGTGCTCGGCGACCTTCTCGTACGTCTCACGGGCCTTGACCGCGTACTCGGCGGCCACGCCCACGCCCCGCAGCGCGAGGTCCTGGGCGGTCTCGCCCAGCTTCTTCAGGTCGGTGTCGAAGGAGCCGATCACCTCGGCGAACTTCGCCTGAAGGGTGGCCTGCGCCTCCTTGGCCTGCGAAGTCACCTTCTCCTGCACGGCCTTGGGGTCGGCCTGCCGCACCTTCTCGAAGCGCTCCGGCGCCTCGTCGGCGAACTTCTTGGCCTGCTGCACGGCGAGGTCCGCCGTACCGGCGACGAAGTAGAGGGGGGTCGGGTCGGCGAGGTTCTTACGCAGGTCATCGCTGATGGCCATAACTGTGGTCCTCCCGGATCGCATCAGTGTGAGGGTGGGGCGGCATCACTGTCCGCGCCGGGCGCCGCGTCCGCGGACGCCTCGCCGGTCGCGCTCTCTTCCACGCGTTCTTCCGCGTGTTCCTCCGCGCGTTCCGCCGCGCTCTCCGCCGCGTTCTCCTTGCGGAAGGACTCGTAGATCTGGAGCAGCACCTGCTTCTGCCGCTCGTTGATCGAAGGGTCGGCCAGGATGACGGCACGCGTCTCCAGCTCGTCCCGGTCCTTCTCGTCGAGGATTCCGGCCTGGACGTACAGCGTCTCCGCGGAGATCCGCAGCGCCTTGGCGAGCTGCTGCAGGATGTCCGCGCTCGGCTTGCGCAGGCCGCGCTCGATCTGGCTGAGGTACGGATTGGACACCCCGGCGGCCTCGGCGAGCTGCCGCAGCGACAGCTGCGCGGTGCGCCGCTGCTCGCGCAGGTACTCCCCGAGATTGCCGACGTTCAGTGATGCCATGCCCCGATGGTGCACCCTCCCTGCTAACTTTTGCAAGCGCCTGCTTGCAAAAGTGCGCCACGCCACGTGCGGGCACCGCTCGCGTCGATCGCGCTCGCCCATCCGGGGCCCCGCGGGCCGTGGCCGCGTGACCGCCGCCGCTTCGGCTCGTTTCGCCTCTCATGAAGAAGATCATTCTGCTGGCTGCCCTGCCCGCCCTCGCCCTGGCCATGGCCGCCCCCGCCCAGGCGGACGACCACGACAGCACCTTCGGCGCCGGAGTGAACGCCGCGAACAACTGGAACTTCACGGCCGCCGCCGTCTGCTTCCAGGAACTGGCCGTGGCCCCCCTGGGCGGCTGGACCGGCGACCACGTCAACCACTGCACCAACGGAAACGTCATCGACCACTCCGGTCGCTGATCCGGCGTCGAGGCCGATCGTCCCGCCCCGGGTGGCGCAGCACCGCGGTGCCGCGCCACCCCATCGCTTCACGCCGCGGAACGTCACACCGCGGCAGTGCCGAACCACTTGGCCAGGTGGTCGAGCAGCTCCTGCTGGTTCTCGCCTGCCCAGACCACGTGGCCGTCCGGGCGCAGCAGTACCGCCGGTACGTCCAGTTCCTCGCTGACGTCGACGACGTGGTCGACCCGGTCCGCCCAGCCCTCCGCCGAGAGCCGGCCGGTCTGGTCGAGCAGCAGGCCGCGGCCTCCGTGCATCAGCCCGTAGAGGCGCCCCTGCTTGAGCTGTACGTCCCGCAGGCGCCGACCGAGCAGTTCGTGGCCCTCGCCGAAGTCGTAGCCGATGTCGACCGCGGTGATCATCCCGGTGACGTACCGGTTGACCTCCTCGAAGTCCATCAGCTTCGCGAACAGCTCCCGCAGCGCGGTCGGGCCCGGGTCGGTGCCGAGGAGGGTGATCTGGGCGCGGGTGTTGTCCAGTACGCGGGCGCCCACCGGGTGCCGTTCGGCGTGGTAGGTGTCCAACAGCCCTTCCGGAGCCCATCCGTTGACCGCTGCGGCCAGCTTCCAGCCGAGGTTGAACGCGTCCTGCACGCCGAGGTTCATCCCCTGCCCGCCGGTCGGCGGGTGGATGTGCGCGGCGTCGCCCGCCAGCAGTACGCGGCCGACGCGGTAGCGCTCGGCCTGCCGGGTGGCGTCGCCGAACCGGGAGAGCCAGCGCGGCGAGTGCGCGCCGAAGTCGGTGCCGGCGAGTGCCCGCAGCTGCTTCCGGAGGTCCTCGATGGTCGGCGGGGTCGTACGGTCCTCGGACACGCCGTCGGCGGGCACGACCACGCGGTACACCCCGTCCCCGAGGGGCTGGGCGCCGAAGCGCAGTTGGGTCTTGCGGACCTCGTCGCCGACAGAGTCGATCGTCTCCTGGTCCGCGGTCAGCACCATCTCGCCCAGCAGCGTCTCGACCGTGGCGGGGACACCGGGGAAGTCGACGCCGATCTGCTTGCGGACCAGGCTGCGACCGCCGTCGCACCCGACGAGGTAGCGCGAGCGCAGCCGCGTACCGTCCGCGAGGTCGACGGTCACGCCCTCGTCGTCCTGGCTCACCGCGACCACTTCGCAGTCGCGCCGGATCTCGGCGCCGAGTTCGAGCGCGCGCTCGCCCAGGATCCGCTCGCTGACCGGCTGCGGGGTGGCGACGCCGAACGGGTGCGCGGTGTCCAGCCGGTCGGGCCACGGCTTCATGATGCCGCCGAACAGACCGCCGACCTGGAACTTCTCGCTGACCGCGAGGAACCGGTCCAGCAGGCCGCGCTGGTCCATGACCTCGGCGCTGCGCGCGTGCAGGCCCTGCCCGCGGCCCTCCTTGGTCGGCTCGGTCAGCTTCTCCAGCACGACCACCCGCACGCCGTGCAGCCGCAGCTCGGAAGCCAGCATCAAGCCGGTCGGTCCGCCGCCGACCACGATCACGTCAGTCATCAGAATGCCCATCCCATGTCATGTCATTTCCGCAGGTCACGGCCTTGAGTTGCCCCATGATGCGGTACGGAACGGGCCTTGCCGCAAGCCCCCCGGTGGGCTATAAATTAAGAGTGGCGAGAGGTGATCACCTTCCCTCCCGGTCCGCCTCAGCCGGTGAATCCGGTCCGCCTCAGCCGGTGAATCCCGGCACCACCAGACCCGATTCGTACGCGATCACCACCGCGTGGGTCCGGTTCTGCGCACCGAGTTTGATCAGTACGTTCCCGACGTGCGTCTTCACCGTCTCCAGGCTCACCGTGAGCGATGCCGCGATCTCCGGGTTGGACAGGCCGGTGGCCATCAGCCGCAGCACCTCCTCCTCCCGTCCCGTCAGCGCCGCCCTCGGCAGGGCTTCGGCGGAGCCCAGCGGGCGGGCGGCGACCATCCGGCGCAGGGCCGCCGGGAAGAGGATCGCCTCCCCCGCCGCCACCACCCGTACCGCCTCGGCGATCTGCCGGACCGGCAGCCGCTTGAGCACGAACCCGCTGGCGCCCGCGCCGAGTGCGGCGGTGACGTAGCCGTCGTTCTCGAAGGTGGTGATCACCACGACCTTCGGCGGTTCGGCCGCACCGGGCGACTCGGGCGGCTCGGTGAGGAGCTGCCGGGTGGCCTCGATCCCGTTGCGGCGCGGCATCCGTACGTCCATCAGGACCACGTCCGGCCGCAGTTGGCGCGCCAGCTCGACCGCTTCGACGCCGTCGGCCGCCTCCCCGACCACCTCGATCCCCGGCTGGGCGTGGAGCAGCATGCGCAGCCCGCTGCGGGTCACCTCGTCGTCGTCCGCGATCAGGAGCGAGACCGGGGCAGGGGTGGGGACAGCGGCGGGGGCAGGGGCAGCGGCGGGGGTGGCTGCGGGGCCCGGCCCCGCGGGTCCGCTCATGCCGACAGCCTGATCGGCAGCCGGACCGCCAGCTGCCAGCGCTGCGGCCCGTCGGGTCCCGCCTCGATCTCGCCGTGCAGCAGCCGCACGCGCTCGGCCAGTCCCGGCAGGCCGTGCCCGGACGTCCGGAAGACGCCAGGGTTCTTACGTACGCCCGAGTGCGTACGTACTCCCGTGCCCACGTCCGTGGCGGTCCCCGCAGTCCCGGTCCCGTTGACCACGCCGAGCTCAAGCCGGTCCGGCAGGGCCGCCACCCGGACGCCGATCGGACCGCCCGTGCCGTGCCGCAACGCGTTCGTCAGTCCTTCCTGAAGGATCCGGTACGCGGCCCGGGAGAGCGTCCCGTGCACCTGCGCCCACTCGCCCGAGAGCTCCACCTCCAGCACCGCGCCCGCGTGCCGCAACCGGTCGAGCAGCTCGGGCAGGTCGGCCAGGGTCCGGGTCGGCGCCGTCTCCGCCTTCTCCTCGCGCAGTACGCCCAGTACGTAGTCCAGGTCCTCCAGCGCGGCCCTGGCCGACTCCTCGATGCTGCGCAGCGCGGCCCGCGCCGCCACCGGGTCGGCGGAGAGCACCTCGCCCGCCACCGCCGCCTGGATCGTGGTCGCGGTCAGCGTGTGCCCGATCGAGTCGTGCAATTCGTGGGCCAGCCGGTTGCGCTCGGCCAGCCGCTGTTCCCGCTCGGCCATCAGCGCGAGCCGCTCGGCCGACGAGGGCCCCAGCAGCCTCGGCGCCAGCCACCGCAGCGCGCTCGTCACCACCACGCACACGACCGCCGCCAGCAGCAGGCAGCCGAGCGCCACCACCCAGCTCCGCCAGCCGCCGTCGGACCGCAGCGACCAGCCGAACAGGCTCAGCCCGGCTTCGGCACCGAGCCAGTCCCCGGGGAGGGCGATCCCCATGAGGATCAGCACGCCGCTCGTCAGTGCCCCCGCCCACCCCAGCGCCACGTGCAGCAGCAGCCAGAGGGGAGTCCGCCAACGGTCGGCGCCGGACGGCACGGCGGCAGGGGCCGGCAACGGCACCTTCAGAAGTGGGCGGGCGAAGGCGATCAGTGCCCGCCGCGTCGTGCGGGCCAGGCCTGCCCAGCAGATCAGTGCTGCCCAGACCGGGAGGACCAGGGCGGCCTGCGGTCCGTAGGGAGCGGACGGCCACGCCATCGCCGGCAGCATCGCGAGGAACAGCGGCGGAAGGCTCGCCAGCGCGCCGCAGTAGGCGAACAGCATGCCCGAGTACGTGGAGCCGCGCAGCAGCGGCCGGATTCCCCTGATCATCGTCCAGCCAGTATGACCGTGCAGGTCAGAGCGGGCCTCCCCCGATCGGGGGAGGCGCATCTCCCGCCTTTCCGCGATGTGTTCGCACGCACCCGGAGGCCAGGATCGTGCCCTGATCTGTTGACCGGAGGACGGCTGATGACGAACGCACAGAACACGCTGTTGACCACGCAAGCGGCACCGGCCCAGGGCTACGGCCCGCGTCCGGCGCGTGCCGGGAACGGCCTGGCCGGGACCGCCATGGTGCTGGGGGTCATCGGCCTGTGCACCTCGATCTTCTTCGTCGGCGGCCTGGTCGGCGTCGTGGGCCTGGTCCTGGGGCTCTTCGCCCTGGCCTCGGCCGGACGGACCGGCACGGGCACCGGCCGGGGCAAGGCCCTCACCGCCGTGGTGACCTCGGCGCTCGCGATCGTGGTGTCCGTCCTGGTCACGATCGCGTGGGTCTGGTACGCGAACCAGACCCAGGAGTGCTACCGGATCAACGGCGTCCAGCAGTACGTGCAGTGCGTCCAGCAGCAGCTCGCCAAGGCCTGAAAGGCCTCACGCGGGGTGCGCACGCGCCCTGGCCGCCAGCAGCACCACGAGTCCCGTCGGTACGAGAAGCAGCGCGAACGCGGCGGTGTAGCCCGGGAGTTCGGAAGCCCCCGCGCCCAGGGCCGCGTTGAAGAGCGCCGAGGCGACGCCGAGGACCACGATCTGGCCCAGGTTCTGGGTGGTCTGCATCGCACTGCTCGCGTAGCCCTGCCGGTCGGGCGGGGTGTGGGAGAGCGAGAGCAGGGTGAGCGAGGGGGCGAGCAGGCCCATGCCGACGGCCGCGACGACCATGGCGGGGGCGGCGGTGAGCGCGGGTACGGACGGGAACGTGCCGACGGCGGCGAGCACGACGGCGACCGCGAGCAGCAGCGCCCCGGCCGCCACCACGCGGTGCCGGGGAAAACGGCCCAGCCGGCGGCTCTGCACCCAGGCGGCACCCGCCCAGAAGACGGCGGCCCCGGTGAAGGCCAGTCCCGTCTGCACCGGAGGCACCTCCCGTACGGTCACCAGCATCAGCGGAACGAACGCTTCCAGGGTGAAGAAGACCCCCGATGCCAGCCCCCGCAGCAGCACCGAAGCGGGCAGCCCGCGCGCCGCACGCAGCGTGCCGGGCGGCAGCAGGCGCGGTGCGAAGACCCCGAGCAGCGCGAGCGCGGCCACCGCGTACAGCAGATGGGCCGTGTCCCAGCCGGAGGCCGCGTACTGCCCGAGCGCCGCACCGACACTGACCGCCGCGGCCAGCCGGAGGCCCGGACGGTGCGAAGCCGCCTCCGGGTCGCTCAACTTCCCCTTCTCGTACGGGACTTCCTCCGCGCGGTCGCGCAGCATGAAGACCACCGCCAGCGCCGGGAGCGCGGTCAGTACGGCCAGGCCGAGGAAGACGGTCCGCCAGGACGACCACTCGGCCACCAGGCCTGCCACCGGCGGCCCGACCAGGGACGGGACGATCCAGCAGGTGCTCAGCAGTGCCAGGGCGCGCGGGCGGAGGTGCTCGGGGTAGTTCTGGGCGATGGCGGCATTGACGGCCACGGTGATCATTCCGGCGGCGAGGCCGTCCAGGAAGCGTCCCGCGGCGAGTTGCCAGACGGTGGTGCTGAGTCCCGAGACGACGAGGGTGGCCACCGCGAGCACCGTGCCCGCCATGATCGGGCGGCGCGCGCCCGACCGGTCGGCCCAGTCGCCGCCGAGCACCCCGCCCAGCAGGCTCGCGGCCACGAAACAGCCCGCGACGAGGGGGAAGAGCGCGACCCCGTCCAGCTCCTGCGCGGCCACCGGGAGGGTGGGGACGACGGCGAGCGCGGCGAATCCGGTCAGGAACATCACGGCGGTGATGCCGAGGGTCAGGGCGGCGTACGGACGGGAGAAGAGGCCAGGACCGTCCGCGGCGCCCTCGGGGGCGGGGGTCCGGGAACGTACCGGCGTGTCAGCAGCATCATCCGTCACGAGCGCACAAGCTATGCGGGGCGGCCGGAGCAGTGCCACTCGATTTCCTCAAACCGCTGCGCCTACTTGGCAGTTGCGAGCGCCGCCTGCCAGACGGGGCTGTCGACGTAGTGGTTGTCGTAGAGCTCGGAGGAGTCCTTGATCTCCTGCGGGCCCGCCTCGCCGCGCATCACCCGGCCGAGCAGCCGCAGGTAGTCGAAGCGGGGCATGCCGGGCGTGAAGACGAAGAGGACGTCGGCCACGGAGCCGGGGGCGGCGGCGAAGGCGTGCGGGGTGTGCGGCGGCACGAGGAGGAAGTCGCCCGCGTTCAGGGTCTGCACCTCGTCGTCGACGAGCACCTGGAGGGAGCCGCCGATGACGAAGAAGAGCTCCGACGCCCGGGTGTGGAAGTGGGCGGGCGCGCCCACCGCGCCTTCCGCGAAGGTGGAACGGTAGCTGGTGACCGTGGAGCCGTCGGTGCCGCAGTCGGCGAGCAGGGTCATGACGCTGCTGGGGTCACTGGTGGTCTCGGCGGTGGCGGCGCGGGTCAGGACGGGCTTCGCGGTGACGGAGGCGTTGTTGCTGGTCATGGGGGTGACTCCCGGCGGGTGAGCGGTGGTTCCGGCTGCTGCCGTTGCCTTGTGAGATCAACTTTAGGCAGTGGAGTGACCCCGCACAGGGTGCATTTGGATGCTGGTTCAATGGGTCAATTACCGGCCGCCGACAGCTCGGGCCGCACCGCTTCCAGGTACTCCGCGATCGCGTCCCTGTTCCGCCGCAGGCACTCCACCCGGGCCGACATGCGGTCCAGTTCCGTTTCGAGGGTGGCGAGCATCTCCGGGGTCGCGTCCGGGAAGTGGATGGTGCGGGGCTTGTCGAGGCACGGGAGGATCTGCTTGATGATCCGGGTCGGCAGTCCGGCGTCGAGGAGGCCGCGGATCTGGGCGACGCGGTCCACGAAGCGTTCGTCGTACTCGCGGTAGCCGTTCGCGGCCCGCTCGGCGGCGATGAGACCCTGCTCCTCGTAGTAACGCAGCATCCTGCGGGGCGTGTTGGTCCGCTCCGAGAGCTCACCGATGCGCATACGCCCTCCCCCGTGAATCCGGCTGTGACCCACGCCACAGCGGCCCGCATTGACCTTCACATCAATGTGAGGGTTCGACCATACCGCCATGCGAACTCAAAGCCCCGAAGCACCAGTTGACGTCCGGCCCCGCACGGCCCCCGCCGCCAAGCTCCCCCTCGGCGCACTCCTCGCCCTCGCCACCGCCGTCTTCCTCACCAGCCTCACCGAGACCCTGCCCGCCGGGCTGCTCCCCGCGATGAGCGCCGACCTCGGCGTCAGCGAGTCCGCCACCGGCCAGACGGTCACCGTCTACGCGATCGGCACGGCCCTCACCGCGATCCCGCTGACCGCCGCGACCGCCGCCTGGCGCCGCAAGCGGCTGCTGCTGACCTCGATGGCCGGCTTCGCCGCCGCCAACACGGTCACCGCGCTCTCCTCCGACTACACCCTCACCATGGTGGCCCGCTTCGTCGCGGGTGTCGCGGCCGGTCTGGCCTGGGCGCTGCTCGCCGGGTACGCCCGCCGGTTGGCCCCCGTACACCTCCAGGGCAAGGCGATCGCGATCGCCATGGCGGGCATCCCGGTCGCGCTGTCGCTCGGCGTCCCGGCGGGCACCTTCCTCGGCAAGTCGCTGAACTGGCAGGTGGCGTTCCTGGTGATGACCGGCCTGACCGTCGTCCTGCTCGGCTGGATCACGGCGATCGTCCCGGACTTCCCGGGGCAGGCCCGTACCAAGAAGGCCGCCAACGCCGTGGGGGCCGGCGGCGCCGTGCGCGCCAAGACCCCCGGCGTGCTGAGCGCCCTCCGCGTCCCCGGTGTCACCCCGGTCCTCGCCGTCACACTCGTCTTCGTCCTCGCGCACACCATCCTCTACACCTTCATCGCCACGTTCCTCGCCGAGCTCGGCATGGGCGACTCCATCGACCTCGTACTGCTCGTCTTCGGCGCCGCGTCGCTGGTCGGCATCTGGGTCGTCGGCGCGCAGATCAACCGCCGCCTGCGCACCCTGATGATCACCGGCACGCTCCTCGTCGCGGTCGCCGCCGCCCTGCTCGCCGTCCTCTCCGACAGCACCGCCGTGGTCCACGTCGCGGTCACCCTGTGGGGCCTCGGCTGGGGCGGCGCCCCGACCCTGCTCCAGACCGCCGCGGGCGACGCGGGCGGCGAGCAGGCCGACGCCGCGCAGGCCATGCTGGTCACCGTCTGGAACGCGGCGATGGCGGGCGGCGGAGTCGTCGGCGGCATCCTGCTCGGGATGCTCGGCTCGACGCCCTTCCCGTGGAGCGTGCTGGTCCTGCTGGCCCCGGTACTGCTGGTGGTCCTGGCCGCCCGCACCCACGGATTCCCCAAGCGCCGTAGGGAATCGGCCGGTTGAGCACCGGGGGCGGTCCGCCCCGGAAGACAGGGAGGGTGGCCCGGCGGAAGCCCGGACCACCCTCCCTTCATGATCACTGCCGCGCCCCGCCGGCTCTCCATCGCCCGCCACGCCGAGGCCACCCCCGACGGGACCGGCCTCACCGCCGCCGGCCGCAGGCAGGCCGTACTCCTCGGGGAGCGGCTGCACGGCGTACCGCTGGCCGCGATCCACCACGGGCCGCTGGGCCGGGCCGCCGAGACCGCGCGGCTGGTGGCGGAGCAACTGGAGCCGGGCACACGTCCGCATCCGCGGGTGAGCGAGGCCGCCGGGGACTACGTACCGTACGAGCCGGTACGGGAGGAGCTGCCCGCCGGGATCGACGCCGACCGGTATCTCGGCTTCCTCGCGGGCCAACCGGCGGAGGCCCGGGCGGAGGGGCCCCAACTCGCCGCCCGGGCAATGGAGTTGTGCACGGGCCCGGTGGATTCCCCGGCAGCGCAGGCCGAGGATGCGGATGCCCCGGCAGCGCAGGCCGAGAGTGCGGACGACCCGGCAGTACCGGCCGGGGGTGCGGAAGTACCGGCCGGGGGTGCGGACGCCCCGGCCGCCCGCCACGAACTCGTCGTCACCCACAACTTCCTCGCCGCCTGGTTCGTACGCGCCGCCCACGAGGACCCGGCCTGGCGGTGGCTCGGCCTCGATCTGGCCAACGCCGCGCTGACGGTGATCCGTTACGCCCCCGGCCGCCCCGCCTCCGTACTCGTACTCAACGACATGAGCCACCTGCCCGCGGAGCTGCGCCGGACCGGCCACCCATCGGAAACGCACGTCTGGCACGGGCCCGACGGCTCTGCCCCGCTACCCCCGGAACGTGTCCGCGATCCCGTCCCGCAACTGCCGGAAGGCGAAACCGGCTGCCGCCACCGCCTCCTCGTACACGGCGTCGGCGCTCTCGCCCTCCTCGATCCGCCGCCAGTTCTCCAGGGCGAGCACGCGTAGCACGACCCCGATCTGTCCGGCGGCGAGCCGCGCCGGCACACCGCCCCCCGGCACACCGCCCCCGGGGGCGTCCCCGAGGACTTCGCCGAGCGCGGTGGCCAGTGCCGCCTCCGAACGCCGCATATACGTGTGCAGCCGCGCCTCCAGGCTCGGCGTCCCGTACAACAGCCTTTGGTAGGCGAGCACTTGAGCGTTGTCGCACAGCCCGGTGATCGGGTCCCGCGCCGCCAGCCCGGCCAGGAAGTGCCGCTCCAGCGCGTCGAGCGGCGCGACCCCGGCCTCCTGTCCCGCACGGACCACCCGCGCCGACTCGTCCTCGTGGTCGGCGAACCGGTGCAGCGCGAGGTCCTCCTTGGCCGGGAAGTACCGGAACAGCGTCGGCTTCGACACCTCGGCGGCTGCCGCCACCTCCGCCACGGACACGGCGTCGAAGCCGCGTTCCAGGAAGAGTGCGATCGCCGCGTCGGAGATCGCCTCGTACGTCCGCCGCTTCTTCAGCTCCCGCAGACCGGTCCCGCTCACCGCCCACCACCCTGCTCGCACTGCTCACGCTGCTCGTCACTCTTGCGCACCAGCGCCTCGATTCCGTCCAGCAGCCGTTCCATCCCGAAGACGAACTCGTGGTCGGGGTCGTCGGGCAGGTCCAGCACGCCCGACTCCAGCATCCGGGTGACCGCCGGATAGCGCTCGGCGTCGGCCAGCCGGGCCAGCAGCCGCCCGTACCGTGCGAGCGACTCCTCGGCCGTGGTGCCGGCCTTGGCCCGGGCTTCGGCGAGGTCGGCCATCATGCCCACCTCGCTCCGTACGAACCCGCTGACCAGCAGGATCACCGAGATCCGGTGCCCTTCGTCGAGCCCGGACCCGTCGAGCGCGGACAGTCCGCGCTCCATCCAGGCGACGGAATTGGGCGTCGCGGGAGGCCCGCCGACCGGGATGCGCGTCGCCCACAGGTGTTGCCGCGAGCCGTCCCGCAGGGCCCGCGCCCAGGCGGTCAGCGCCTCGCGCCAGGGGGTGCCGGGGGCGGGCGGTGCGGGCGGCAGCCCCATGGCCGCTTCCTGCATCAGTACGTACAGCTCGTCCTTGGCGGCGACGTACCGGTAGAGCGACATGGTGGACACGCCGAGCTCCTTGGCGAGGCGCCCCATGGAAACGGCCGCGAGCCCCTCATCCGAAGCGATCCGCACGGCCGCGCCGACGATCCGGTCGAGGTCGAGCCCGGGGCGCGGCCCCTTCCCCGGGCGTTCCCGGAGCCCCCAGGCGACCTCGATGCTCGCGGGCAGATCACCCCTCTGCCCACCCGCCCGCTGCTCCTGCTGCTCCTGCTGCTGCTCCTGCTGCTCCCGCTGCTCCCGCTGCTCCCGCTGCTCTTCGGCCACAACCGCCTCCTTCCGCCCGTTCACCCGCCCGCGCACCCTTGACGGCCATCCTAGTTATGCGTAAGCCTTACGCAGTAGCGCGTATGCCATACACAGAAGCCTGCGAGAGGCGTCCCGTGCCATCAGCCGAACAAGCAGTCGCCCCCGCGATCGAAGCGACCGGCCTCACCAAGTCCTACGGAACCCACCACGCCCTGAAGGGAGTCGGCCTCTCCGTCCCCCGGGGCACCGTCTTCGCCCTGCTCGGCCCGAACGGCGCGGGCAAGACGACAGCGGTACGCATCCTCGCCACGCTCACCACCGCCGACGCGGGCACCGCCAGGGTCGGGGGGCCCGACGGCGTGGCCGCCCGGCCCAAGGTCCGCCCGCACAACCACCGGCCCGCCCAGGACGCCCCCGTGGCCGACCGCCACACGCGCGCCGAG
>NZ_JBSGZD010000125.1:0-20716 GCF_053610825.1 Streptomyces sp. NPDC054863
CCAGGAGGCGGGCGAGGCCGCACACCGCGACGCCACGGCCGCCGCCACCGAGGCGCAGCGCGCCCGCAGCGAGATCGGCCACCTGCGCCAGCGCCTCACCGAGGTCGAGCAGGAGACAGGCGAAGCGGTACGGGCCGGCTGGCTCGACGACACCGCCCCCGACGCCGACCCGGCGCGCGCCGCACTGGCCGCCACGGACGCCGAGAGGACCGCCGTCGCCGCCTGGGACGTGGCCCGCGAAGCCGCCCGTACGACAGCGGACAGGGCGCGCGAGGCCGCCGCTGGAGACGCCCGCGCCGAACTGACGGCCGCGCGCGCGGCGGACGCGGCGCAGGCCGCCACCTCCGCGTACGAGGCGGAGCACCGCGCGGCGGCGTCCATCGCCGCCGAGGAGCGCCTCGCGGAGCTGCTCAGCCTGCCCACGGCCACCGCCTCCGGGTTCCCGCAGCCCCGCAGCGGCGACGGCGCGGACAGCACGGACGGCCAGGGGGGCGACCCCTCGGGCGGTACGCACCACAGCTCCGTCGGCGCCCAGCGCGGGGCCGACGGCACCTCCGACGGGGCCCGCCGCAGCGCCACCGCCCACGCCGCCACCGACGGCACCCGTCGCAGCAGCACCACGGCCACCGTGACGCACACCCGCCGCACCCCGCGCCCCGTCGCCGAAGGCCCGCTCACCGTCGAGGAGCTGGACCGGGGCGCCGACGACCTCCTGACCCTCCTGGAGCAGGGCGTCGCCGCCGCCGAACGCCAGCTCTTCGAGCTGCGCACCGCCGCCGCCGACGACTCCCGCATCCTCGGCGCCCTTGGCGACGGCGGCCTGCTGCCGGCCGGCCCGGACGTCCTCGCGACCGTGGAGTACCTCGGCGAGCACGGCATCCCGGCGCTGCCCGGCTGGCGCTACCTCGCCCAGGCGGTCGACCCCGCCGACCACGCCGCCGTGCTCGCCGCCCGGCTGACCGGGGACCGCACCCTCGCCGCCCGGCTCGGCTCCTGGCGCGAGGACTGCCCGCCCGGCATGCTCGCCGAGCTGGCCGAGGCAGCGGCGACCGCCCGCGAGACGGCCGAAGCCGCCGAGGCCGTCCTCGCCGAGGCCCGTACGGTACGGGCCGACGCCGACGAAGCGGCAGCCGAAGCGGCCCGGGTACGCGACGACCGGCAGGACGCCGCACAGCGCGCCCGCCGGGTCGCCGACGCCCTCGCGGGACTCGCCTACCGGCTGCGCGAACGGGCCGGGTGGCAGGTCAAGCTGCGCGAACTCGCCGACGAGGCAGCCGAGTCGGAAGCCCGCGCCGCCACCCTCCTGGAGCGCGCCAAGGCCGCCGACGAGGACCGCCGTACCGCCCAGCGCACCGCCGACGACGCCCACCGCACCTCCCGCACCCTGCGCGCCGAACGGGCCGAGATCGCCGGAGCCCCCGAGACGCTGCCGGAGCCCGACCCGGACGCCCCGCGCGTGGCACTGCCCGCGCTGCGCGAGGCGTACCGTGCCGCATCGCAGCTGTACGAGAAGGTCGGTGTAGGCGCCGACCTGCGCGCCGAACAGGCCCGCGCGGAGAGCGACGAGAGCGCCGCCCTCACCGAGCTCAACCGCCTCAGCAACAAGGTCCGCAACCGGGCGGGCCAGCTCCTGGAGAGCAACGACGGAGCCGACGGCCCGTCCCGGCAGGCCGCCGCAGGCCGCGCCGAATCCCTCGTCCAGACCCTCGAAACCCGCGCGTCCGCCGCGAGCGAGCAGCTCGGCCGGCTGCGCGGCGAGGCCGAGCGGCTGGCCCCCGACGACGGCGACGCGCACGCGGAGCTCGCGGACGGCCTCGTACCGTCCGACGCCGAGCACGCGCAGACCCTGCTCCGCACCGCCACCGCCGAACTGGCCACCCGTACGGATGAGTTGGACACGGCCCGCGGTGCGCACGGCGAACTGCTCCACGCGCACCGGGCCGCCGAGGACGCGGCGGGCGGCTTCGACGAGACGGCGGCGCTGCTGCGGGATCTGCTCCGCGACCACCAGGACGAGGAGGGTCAGGAGGACCCCGAGCCCTACCCCGGCACCCTGGAGGAGGCCCGCAACTCGGCGGCGGAGGCCCGTCGTTCACTGCGCGGCTGCGCCGGTGACCTGTCCGCCGCCGAGGCGGCCGTGCGCGAGGCCAGCGACATTCTCGTACGGCACGCCAACTCGACCCGGTACGAGCAGGTGCGCACCCCGGCCCGCCAGCAGATCCGGGAACTGCCCGCCGCCGCACTGCCCGAGCACGCGGCGGCCTGGGCGGCAGCCTTCGCGCCCCGGCTGCGTGTCCTGACCGACGAGCTGGTGCAGCTGGAGCGCAACCGCGACAGCATCGTCGACCGGCTGCGCGGCCTCGTGGAGTCCTCACTGGCCACTCTGCGTTCGGCGCAGCGGCTGTCGCAGCTGCCGGAGGGGCTGGGGGAGTGGTCCGGTCAGGAGTTCCTGCGCATCCGCTTCGAGGAGCCCGACCAGGCCACGCTCGTCGAGCGGCTCGGCGAGGTCGTCGACGAGGCCACCAGGGCGGCGGTGAAGAAGAACTCCGACATGCGGCGCGACGGGATGTCACTGCTGCTGCACGGCGTGCAGGCAGCGCTGGAACCCAAGGGCATCGCGGTCGAGATCCTCAAGCCGGACGCGGTGCTGCGGGCCGAGCGGGTGCCGGTCGGGCAGATGGGCGACGTGTTCTCCGGCGGCCAGCTGCTGACCGCGGCGATCGCTCTCTACTGCACGATGGCGGCGCTGCGCAGCAACGACCGGGGCCGCGACAAGCACCGGCACGCGGGCACTCTCTTCCTCGACAACCCGATCGGGCGGGCCAACGCCACGTACCTGCTGGAGCTCCAGCGGGCGGTCTCCGACGCGCTCGGCGTCCAGCTCCTCTACACGACGGGGCTGTTCGACACGACGGCGCTCGCCGAGTTCCCGCTGGTCATCCGGTTGCGGAACGACGCGGACCTCAGGGCGGGCCTGAAGTACATCAGCGTGGAGGAGCACCTGCGGCCCGGGCTGCCGCAGCAGAGCACCGAGGGCGAGACCATCCACGGCGAGATCACCGCGACGCGGATGTTCAAGCGGATGCCGACGGAGGGGACCCCGTCGAGTGGGTCCCGGCCGGACGGATCCCGGCCGGGAACGACCGCGGCGGAAAGGGCTCCCGCGGACGAGGCACGGGCCGAGTAGCAGCAGAGCCCCTCAAGGGCAGGACTCCGAGGGGCAGGCCCCGGGTCCCGGGTCCCGGGTCCCGGGACCAAAGTCAGGCCCAGGCTTCAGGTCCCCGGTCCCGGGTCCAAAGTCAGGCCCAGGCTTCAGGTCCCGAGCCTCAGGCCCCGGGACCAAGTCAGGCCAGGTCCCGGGCCCGAGGCGGCCCAGGCCCAGCGGGCCCGGCAGTGCGTGGGTACCGCCGGGCCCGGCTCATGCCTCCGACAGCTGCCCCGCGCTCCTGCGGCCCCGGCCCTGTATTCGCGCGTCCTTGCGGGCCGTCCGCCGGGCCCGGCGGCGCTCCCGCCGCAGCTGGCGCGCCGTACTGCTCGGGACGGACACCACGCCGTTGCGCTGGTTCCACACCTGGCGGGTGATCCACACGTCCAGCACGCCCCAGGTCGCCGCCACCGTGCTCGCCACGCTGCTCAGGGTCATCGGAAAGGCGAGCCAGGAACCCGCCAGGGTGCACAGATAGGCCACCATCGCCTGGATCAGCGTCAGCGAAATTATGATCACCGCCCGCACCGCGGACGTACGGACCGGATCGGGCAACCGCCACCTCAGGGCCGGCTCCTCCACCCACAACTGCCGCACGGCCCTGCCCTCGTCGGGCCGCCTCGCCGATGTGTCCGCGCCCTCGTCCGCCCGCCTCGCCGATGTGCTCGTGCCCGCGCGCCCCGCCGCACTGTCCGTGCCCGCGTCCGCCCGTCCTGCCGCACTGTCCGTGCCCGCCTCCGCCGGAAGCTGCTGCGCCTTCATGACCCACTCCCCACCGCTCAACCAAGGCCCGTAATAAGCGCCTTCAGGAGTGACTGCCCGGCTTGTGCCGCTTTACGCAGCCACTGCTGCTCCCCTTACGTCTCCCCGTACACAAAGACGAACAACCAGCCCGAAAGATTCCCGCGAAAGGGACACGGAACGAATACTTCCAGCCATCCCCCAGGGTACGGAAGGGCACGTTCTGCCGGGTGTCCTGTGCCACAGGCGCGGTATCCAACTCCCGTGATTCCGGGACAAGTCATGATCAGTTCTTGAGGCGTCGGCCGAAAACAGACCGGACGTCCCTTCGAGATGCCGACGGGTCAGTAGTAGGCTCACGCCGCTTGTTGACGTACTGCGTTGACGAATGCGCTGATGGATCAACTGGATCGACTAGACGGAACACCACCCCCGCCGCGCGGGGTTGAGCTGGGGGAGGCCATGCGCTTTCGCGGGAAGTCCATCCGCCGGAAGATCGTGGCGTTGTTGCTGGTGCCGCTCGTCTCCCTCACCGCGCTCTGGGGATTCGCGACGGTGCTGACCGGCCGCGAAGCGAGCGAGCTGCTGGACATCGCCTACGTCGTCGAGAAGATCGGGTCACCGGTCGAGGACGCCGTGCAGATCGTCCAGGAGGAGCGCCGCCAGACCCTGGTCTACCTCGCCGACGAGCGCGGATCCGAAGCGCTCACGGCGCTGCGCGCCCAGCGCGACAAGACCGACGAAGCCGTCGCCAGGATCCGCGGGAACTCCCGGGACCCGGACGTCACCGAAGAGTTGAACCCGCAGGCCGCACAGCGTCTGACCTCGCTCCTGGAAGCCTTCGACGGCATCGCGGCCCTGCGCCGCTCCGTCGAGAACAGCACTCTCACCCGCAGCCAGGCCCTCACGCTCTACAACCGGCTCGTCGACCCCTGCCACACCTTCCTGGCGAACCTGCACGTGGTGCGCGACGTCGAGATGGACAAGCAGGGCCGCGCCCTGGTCGGCACCACCCGCGCCCGCGAACTCCTCTCCCGCGAGGACGCGCTGGTCGCCTCCGCGCTCGTCGCCCGCGAGATCACCGCCGCGGAACTGCGCGACCTCACCGGGCTGATAGCCGGCCGCAAGGTCCTCTACGACACCAGCCTGGAGCAGCTCCCCGCCTCCGACCGGCAGGACTACGAGCAGATCTGGAACGGCCCCGACACCAGCGCCCTGATCGCCGCCGAGAAGCTTCTCCTCGAACAGGGACCGAAACGCCGCCCCACCGCCGTCTCGACCACCACCTGGAACTACGCCGCGCCACCCGCCCTCGAACGCCTCGCCAGGCAGGGCGCCGAGACCAGCGACAACTACCAGTCCCGAGTCGAACCCGTCGCCTTCGGCGTCCTCCTCAAAGCGGGTGCCGCCGGCGTCCTCGGCTTCCTCGCCCTGATCGTCTCCGTCGTGGTGTCGGTACGCATCGGCCGCGAGCTCGTCCGCGACCTGAACCGCCTCCGCAAGGAGGCGCACGAGGCGTCCGGCGTACGCCTCCCGGCCGTCATGCGCCGACTCGCCGCAGGCGAGAGTGTCGACGTGGAGACCGAGGCCCCGCGGCTGAGTTACGAGAAGGACGAGATGGGCCAGGTCGGCCAGGCCCTCAACACCCTCCAGCGGGCCGCCGTCGAATCCGCCGTGCGCCAGGCCGACATGCGGCGCGGCGTCTCCGAGGTCTTCGTCAACCTCGCCCGCCGCAACCAGGTCCTGCTGCACCGCCAGCTGACGCTCCTCGACACCATGGAACGCCGCACCGAGGACACCGACGAACTCGCCGACCTCTTCCGCCTCGACCACCTCACCACCCGCATGCGCCGCCACGCCGAAGGCCTGGTGATCCTCTCCGGAGCCGCCCCGTCCCGGCAGTGGCGCAAGCCCGTACAGCTGATGGACGTCGTGCGGGCCGCCGTCGCCGAGGTCGAGGACTACGAGCGCATCGAGGTGAGGCGGCTGCCGCGGATCGGGGTCGGCGGCCCCGCCGTCGCCGACCTCACGCATCTGATCGCCGAACTCCTGGAGAACGCCACGGTGTTCTCGCCCCCGCACACCGCCGTCCAGGTGCTCGGCGAGCGCGTCGCCAACGGCTTCACCCTGGAGATCCACGACCGGGGCCTGGGCATGCCCGCGGACGTCCTCCTCGACGCGAACCTGCGGCTCGCCGAGACCCCCGAGTTCGAGCTGTCCGACACCGACCGCCTCGGCCTCTTCGTGGTCAGTCGGCTCGCCCAGCGGCAGAACGTACGGGTCTCCCTCCAGCAGTCCCCGTACGGCGGCACCACGGCCGTCGTCTTCATCCCGGCCGCACTCCTCACCGAGGCCCCGGACACCGACGGCAGCGGCTTCCGGGTCGACCGCGACCCGGACCGGGCACCGGTGGGGGAGCCCGCTGCGACCGGCCAGGGCCGCCGCCGGGACATGGCAGCCGCCGGCCGCCCGACGTCGGTCCGGCCGGTGCTGGACGGCCCCGTCGAGCTGGAACCGCCGCTGGGCACAGTGGGACTGGAACCCGCACCGGTCCTCGGCTCCACGTCGCCCGGCGGCCCGCTCGGCGACCTGGACGACACCGAGAGCGAGCGCGGCGGCATCTTCCGGGCCCGGAGCCTGGAGAAGCCGCGGGGCCGTGAACCCCTCCGCCGCGGCCCGGGCGACGGCAAGAGCGCGGGCCGCAACGGCAACCCCCGGGGCCGCATCGCGGACGCGGCCCGGGTGCAGCACCAGCAGGCGGCCGACCTCGCCCAGGACGACGCCGACACGGCGCGTCCCGGCGGGCCGGTCCCGCTGCCCCGGCGCAAGCCGGCGCTGGTCGCCGAGCACGGTCGGCGCATCGGACAGCAGCAGCCCGAGGAATCCCGGCGGTCAGGGGGGACCAGGCGGCCCCGCGGGGCGGACCGGCCGGAGAACGAGTACGGGACCGAGCCCGGGAGCGGCCACGACACCGCGGCGGCCCCGGCGGCCGGAGCCCCCACTCTGGGCGGCCTCCCACGCCGGGTGCGTCAGGCGAGCCTCGCTCCGCAACTGAAGAAGGAAGCCGAAGCGGCCCGCACCGCCGAGACCGCCCGCCCGATCCCCGAGGAGGAGCCCGAGCGCGACGCCGATGAGGTGCGCAGCCGGATGGCTTCACTCCAGCGCGGCTGGCAGCGCGGTCGCCGCCAGAACGAGGCCGACACCGACCCGGTCGGCTCGACCGACACGACTGCCCCGACCGGCCCGGCCGACACTGCCGGAACCGGAACGGCCGGGACAGCATCAGGAACGACAGCAGAGGGGGACGGTCGATGACCGCACCGAACGCCGCAGCACACAATGCCTCGGGCCGGGGTTCCGGCGAGCTGAACTGGCTCCTCGACGAACTCGTCGAGCGTGTCGGAAGCATCCGCAAGGCGCTGGTGCTCTCCAGCGACGGGCTCCCCACCGGCGCCTCGAAGAGCCTGACGCGGGAGGACGGCGAGCACCTCGCCGCCGTCGCTTCCGGGTTCCACAGCCTGGCCAAGGGCGTCGGTCGGCACTTCGAGGCGGGCCGGGTCCGGCAGACCGTCGTCGAGCTCGACGACGCGTTCCTCTTCGTGACCGCGGCGGGCGACGGCAGCTGCCTCGCCGTCCTCTCCGACGCCGATTCCGACGTCGGCCAGGTCGCGTACGAGATGACGCTGATGGTCAAGCGCGTCGGCGCCCACCTCCGGACGGCGCCACGGACCGGTCTGCCCACCGGAGGGTGAGCGGACCCGGGATGAACGACGCAGGTACGGAGACGGGCAGGGCCGGACCGACGGACGCAGCCGCGCAGAAGGCCCCGGGCGTACCCACGGGGCCCGGCGGCGCCGCGGGCCCCGGCAGGTCCCCGGGCCACGGCAGGGACGCGAACTACGGCCGGGATGCGAGCCGCGGCAGGCCTCCGGGCGACGGCGCGGATCCGGCTGCGAGGGGAGCCGCGGCAGCACGCGCCGCCGCGGCTGCCCGCCCGGACGACTCCCGCCCCGACCCGGGCCGTCGGCAGCAGGCCCCGCACTGGTTCGACGACGACGCGGGCCCTGTCGTACGCCCGTACGCGATGACCAGGGGGCGTACGAGCAGCGCGACCCGGCACCGTCTCGACCTCATCGCGATCGTCGTCCCGGAGCCCGCGGCGGACGACCCGGGCCGGGACCAGACGCTCGCCCCCGAACACGTCGAGATCGTCGAACTGTGCAACGACAGCCCGCAGTCGATCGCCGAACTGGCCGCGACCCTCGACCTGCCGGTCGGCGTCGTCCGGGTCCTGGTCGGCGACCTGGTCGAGGAACAGCTCGTCCACGTCACCCGGCCGGTGGAGCCCGCGGAGCTGCCGGACGAGAGTCTGCTGCGCGAAGTGATCGACGGCCTCAGAGCGCTCTGAGGACACCGCCCCGTACCGCAACACCGCCCCCGCAACACCGCCCAGTACCGTGCGGACCCAGCCGTCCGCGCAGCGAGATCGGGAGAACCCAAACGATGGTCTTCGGGCGTTCCAGCCGCAAGAAGCGGCCCGTGGAACCGGTGACGCTGAAGATTCTGGTCGCCGGAGGATTCGGGGTGGGCAAGACCACCCTGGTCGGCGCGGTCAGCGAGATCAGACCGCTGCGCACCGAGGAGACCCTCAGCGAGGCGGGCCGGCCGGTCGACGACACCCACGGTGTCGAGACCAAGACGACCACCACCGTCGCCATGGACTTCGGGCGCATCACCCTGCGCGAGGACCTCGTCCTCTACCTCTTCGGGACGCCGGGACAGGACCGGTTCTGGTTCCTGTGGGACGAGTTGGCGCAGGGCTCGCTCGGCGCGGTGGTGCTCGCCGACACCCGCCGGCTGGAGGACTGCTTCGCGGCCGTGGACTACTTCGAGCGCCGCAGCATCCCCTTCACGGTCGCGGTCAACTGCTTCGACGGCGCGGACCGGCATCCTGCCGGGACGATCAGCGCCGCCCTCGACCTCGACCCGGACGTCCCGGTCATGCTGTGCGACGCCCGTGACCGCGAGTCCGTGAAGGACGTCCTCATCGCGGTCGTGGAGCACGCACTGGAGATCTCCGCGAGCCGCCGCAGGGCTGCCGCGGCCGTCACCTCATAGAGGCGCCGTCACTGCACAGCAGCACTGTCACTGCACCGAGGCACCGTCACTGCACAGCGGCACCGTCACCTCATAGAGGCGCCGGTACTCACAGCGGCGACCACGAAGCGGCCCGCACCCCCGCCGACTGGGGTGCGGACCGCGGCCGTTGCCCCTCCCGCGCGACGCGCACAACACCACGCGACGCAGCACGATCGTAGTGCCGTTATTCCTGTCCGTCCTCCTGCCAGCCGAAGCTGCGTTCCACCGCCTTGCGCCAGTTGTGGTACTCGCGGTCCCGCTCCGGCGCACCCATCCGCGGCGTCCACTCCACATCGCGCTGCCAGTGCGCCTTCAGCTCGTCCAGGTCCGACCACACCCCGGTCGCCAGACCTGCGGCGTACGCGGCGCCCAGACAGGTCGTCTCCGACACCTTCGGCCTGATCACGGGCACGCCCAGCACGTCCGCCTGATGCTGCATCAGCAGATTGTTGACGGTCATCCCGCCGTCCACCTTCAGCGTGGTGATCCGTACGCCCGAGTCCTGGTACATCGCGTCGACGACCTCGCGGGTCTGCCAGCTCGTCGCCTCAAGGACCGCCCGCGCGAGGTGTGCCTTGGTGACGTACCGGGTCAGTCCGGTGACCACCCCGCGCGCGTCCGAGCGCCAGTAGGGCGCGTACAGGCCGGAGAACGCCGGGACGATGTACGCCCCGCCGTTGTCGTCCACGCTCGCCGCGAGGGGCTCGATCTCGTCCGCGCTGCGGATGATGCCGAGCTGGTCGCGGAACCACTGCACAAGCGCGCCCGTGATCGCGATCGAGCCCTCCAGACAGTAGACCGGCGCATCGCTGCCGATCTTGTAGCCCATGGTGGTGAGCAGCCCGTTCTTCGACGGGACCGGCCGGTTGCCGGTGTTCAGGAGCAGGAAGCTGCCCGTGCCGTACGTGTTCTTGGCCGTCCCGGTGTCATAGCAGGCCTGCCCGAACACCGCCGCCTGCTGATCACCCAGCGCGGACGCCACCGGCACCCCCGCGAGCTGCCCGACGGCCGTCCCGTACACCTCGGCGGACGACTTGATCTCCGGCAGTACGGCCTCGGGGACCCGCATCGCGGAGAGGATCTCCTGGTCCCACTGGAGGGTGTCGAGATTCATCAGCATGGTCCGCCCGGCGTTGGTCACGTCCGTGACGTGCACACCGCCCTGGGTGCCACCGGTGAGGTTCCAGATCAGCCACGAGTCGATCGTGCCGAAGGCGATCTCGCCCCGCTCGGCCCGGTTCCGCAGCCCGGGTACGTTGTCGAGCAGCCAGGCCGCCTTCGGCCCGGAGAAGTAGCTCGCCAGCGGCAGCCCCGTCCTGTCGCGGAACCGGTCCTGCCCGTCCGCACCGCCCAGTTCGGTGCAGAGCGCCGAGGTACGGGTGTCCTGCCAGACGATCGCGTTGTGCACGGGCTTTCCGGTCGCGCGGTCCCAGAGCACGGTCGTCTCGCGCTGGTTGGTGATGCCCAGCGCGCTCAACCGGTCCGCACGCATGCCCGCCTTGGCGAGCGCCCCCGCGACGACCGCCTGCACCTTGGACCAGATCTCGGTGGCGTCGTGCTCGACCCAGCCCGGCTTGGGGAAGATCTGACGGTGTTCTCGCTGGTCGACGGCGACGATCCTGCCGTCGTGGTCGAAGATGATGCAGCGGCTGGACGTGGTGCCCTGGTCGATCGCCGCGACGTACTTCTCGCTGCTGTCGGTCATGAGGTCCCCTCGGTCGAAGCTGCGGGTGGACTTCCGTGTACTGGACCGTGTACTAGAAGGCCAGGTTGTAGACGAGGCCGCCGAGGGCGCCGCCGATCAGTGGACCGGCCACCGGCACCCAGGCGTAACTCCAGTCGGATGTCCCCTTGTTGGGGATCGGCAGCACGGCGTGCATGAGCCGCGGGCCGAGGTCGCGGGCCGGGTTGATGGCGTAACCCGTGGGCCCGCCGAGCGACAGGCCGATGCCGACGACGAGGAAGGCGACGATCAGCGTTCGGGTTCCGGATGTGCCCAGCCCTTCCGACAACCCGAAGGCCAGGATGGGCAGTACCAGCGCGAACGTGGCGATGGTCTCGGTGAGGAGATTGGCGACCGGGTTCCGGATCTCCGGGATGGTGGAGAAGATGCCCAACGTGGGCAGGGCCGCCTCCTGATCCCGGTTGGCACCGAACTGCGCGTGGTAGACCAGCCAGGCGAGTACGGCGCCGATCATGGCGCCGACCATCTGTCCGAGTACGTACACCCAGACCTGACTCCATCTGCCGGTGTCGACGGCGATGCCGAGGGTCACTGCCGGGTTGAGGTGGCCCCCGGACAGGGGCGCGGCGGTGTACGCCCCGGCCAGGACGCCGAAGCCCCAGCCGAACGCGATGACCACCCAGCCGGCGGCCTTCGCCTTGGAGAACCTGAGGGTGACGGCTGCACACACGCCCGCGCCGAAGAGGATGAGGATCGCGGTGCCGATCAACTCACCGCGGAAGACTTCCCAGTTGCTCCAGATGCTCATGAGGTGGCGGCTCCTAGGCTTCACCCGGGGCGGGCCCCGGTCCTGAGGGTGCAGGGGGAGTACCCGGCGGAGGAGGCCGTGACCGCGGAGTCGGAAGCAGGGGGTCCCGTTCCCCCCGCCGGTGTCCGCCGGACGCGCCGATCGTGCTGCCGGGCCGGTCGGGACCGCCGGTGGGGGAGGGCACGGCGCGGCGGAGCCCGCGCACGCCGGGCCGGTGGAGCAGGCGACGCCGACTGACAACGGGAAGTGTTCACCGGAGGTGATGGAGCGTCAAGGAGCTGGACAGCAACGGGTGTTGGGCCTCGACCGGGCTTCTGTGTTCCGCTCGGGAACAGGCGGGGAGGCCTGCTGGGGAGGCCCGGCCGGGCGTGGGGGCGGGACGTCGGACGGGCGGCCCGGCGGGGTCGCGCTCAGCGGTTCTCGGCGAGCCACTTCTCCGCGGTCTCGGCCAGCTCCCGGTCGCGCCCCGCCAGCATCATCCGGATCATCTGGGCATCGCCGCGCAGCGACCAGGCGGGGTTGCCGAAGGTGGCGGGATTGTTCCTCTCGATCAGGAAGTGGGCGGGCCAGGCAGTGCCGTACCCGATGAGCGGCAGCGCAGCCGCATACCGCTTCCTGCCGCGCGCCAGGCCGTACGCGGTGACGGCGAGCCCGGTCAGGGTGCCGGTGAGGTGGATCCAGCGGGTCGCGGCGCGCGAGTGCATGGCGACGTAGAAGGGCCAGAAGTCCTCGTACGAATCAAAGGTGCGGGTCTGCGTCATGGGGGGCACCGTATTGGTTCGCCGGAAAACGCGAAACGGAGAACCGGATATGGATATTCGGCGTCCGGTAGGAGAGAGCGGGCTGCCGGGGCCGACGGGGGTGGTCCTGGCAGCCCGCTCGGTTGCACCGGGCACCGAACTGTCCCATGTCCGACTCGGTGTCCGGCTCCGAGTCCGGCTCCGACTCAGTGTCCGGCGACGGACCGCCGCGAGACCGGGAAGTCGAAGTAGGTGTCGGGGAAGAGCTCCGGCTTGTGCGTGAAGTGCCACCACTCCTCGGGAAGGTTGGTGAACCCCTGCGCGGCGAGCGTGCTCTTCAACAGCTGCCTGTTCGACCGCTGTACGCCCTGGACCCGCGGGTCGTCGGTGTGCGACAACGTATCGAAGCAGTCGTAACCAGTCCCCATGTCAACGGAGTTGTCCCGAAAGCGCTCGCTCTTCGGTGCGAAACACGGCACCAGCTTCTCGCCCGGTACGTACGGCCTGGTGGGCCGGGCCGGCAGCCGGACGATGGTCAGGTCGACGGTGCTGCCCCGGCTGTGCCCGGACTTCTCGGCGATGTAGCCGTCGGCGAACAACCGCGACTTGTCGACCCGGGGGTAGAACTCCCCCTTCATCGCCGTGTCGTCGAGGTCCTTGGCCCACCGTACGAAGTGGTCGACGGCGCGCTGCGGGCGGTAGCAGTCGTAGACCTTGAGGGTGTAGCCGGAGCGGAGCAGCGTGCGCTGGGCCTTCCTCAGGGCATGGGCTGCGGGGCGGGTCAGGATGCACACCGGCTGCCGGTATCCGTCCACGGCCTCGCCCATGAAGGTGTGGTCGGTCGCGTACCGCATGTCCTGGAGGATCGTCGGGTCCACGGACCGCAGCGACACAAAGGCCCCGGGAGCCTTGACGGGCGTCGCCCGCCGAGCCTCGGGCGATACGGGAGACAGGGGAGATCCGAAGGAGGGGACGGGGTCGGGAGCGGGAGCGGGAGCGGCAGCGACGGTCAGGAAGGCGAGTGCGGCGGCGCCGAAGGCGCACAGGGCGGAACCAAGTCGTCGTCTCATGCGCCCCGTCTACCACCCCAATCCCCCCGAAGAAACCCCACCGCACAGCACAGCACCCCACTGCATCTCACCTCACCTCACCGAGGCCGGGACACCCCACCCGAAACACCAAGTGGTAAGTGGTGGGGCGCCCGCGAAGACGCCCGCCCTCCGGACAGGCCCTAAAGTCTGCGCCGTGAACCACTCCCACTGTGCCCACTGCGGCGTGCCGTACGCCGAGACCGCAGGGTGGCCCCGTACCTGCACCGCATGCGGCGAAACGGCGTACCGCAACCCGCTGCCGGTGGCGGTCGCGCTCCTTCCCGTGCGGTCGTCCGAGGGAACCGGCCTGGTGGTGATCACCCGCACCATCGAACCGTGCCGCGGCGGTGTCGCCCTGCCCGGCGGCTTCATCGACCACGGCGAGGACTGGCGGGACGCGGTCGTGCGCGAACTCCGCGAGGAAACCGGAATCGAGGCCCCCACCACGGAAGTCCGCCTCGCCGACGCTCTGAGCTCCCCGGCCGGCCACCTGCTCCTCTTCGGCCTCCTCCCCACCCGGGACGCCTCCGACCTCCCACCATCGGCCCCCACCCCCGAAACCACAGGCTGGCACCTCCTGCACACCCCAAAGCCCCTGGCCTTCCCCCTCCACACCCAAGCCACCCGCTCCTGGTTCACCGGCACGTACACCTGACCGGCAACCCCACCCGGGCCGTGCACCACGTCCCCGGCCTCGCAGACCGCCCGGCCGTGGTCCACCGACACGCACATCTGACCCGTGTCCCTGTACGGGGCGGTGTGCCGCGCCTCCTGCTCACACAAGCCACCCGGCCCCGATCCACCGATACGACACACACCGGACCCGCGCCCCGCGAGTGCCGTGTGCGGCCCCCAGCCTCGCCCGTATCCAGCCCGGCCAGACCAGTCCCGGAAACCACTCCTGCCCCTCAGCCCCCGCACGACTCACCGCCCCACCGACACCACCCCCCCCCACCGACACCACCCCCCCCACCGACACCACCCACCCCCACCGACACCACCCACCCCGGCGCTTACCTTCCGGCCTTCCGGGCCCTCACCCCACCCTGCCCCTCACCCGCACTTCGAGGCCCACGTCGCCTCCCCCCTCCCGCTCCACCACAACCCGCCCCTCCCGCACCTGCGAGATGAACCGCTCGACGCGGGGCTGCTCCCACCCCTCGCCGGCATCCCGCACCACCAGCCCGCTCCCGACACGTCCTGGAGCCGGAGCCCACACCTCCAGTTCGAGCCCGCCCTTGCCGTCCCGAACCGGAATCACCGCTCCGCCCCTCGCCAACACAGGAATGCGGGACCCCACCCCACCCGAACCCATCGCCCCGGCCGAGGGCCCGCCCGGCCCCGTCCCGCCGGCCCCGGTCGCACCAGACCCCACACCGCCAACTCCCGGCGCATCCAGCAGTACCTGCCCCGGCCCCTCGTACGCCTCACCGGTCACGGTGTCGTACCACCGACCCCGCGGCAGCCGCACGGCCCGTCGGTCCGAGCCCGGCTCCAGCACCGGTGCCACCAGCAGCGAATCCCCCAGCAGGAACGCGTCCTCGCAGTCCCGCAACGACCGATCGTCCGGCGCACCCCACCACACGGGCCGCACGTAAGGCGCGCCGGTGAGCCGCGCCAGATGCGACAGCGTCACGAAGTACGGCCGCAGCCGCTCCCGTTCGGCCAGCGCCGCCCGTGTGTGCTCCAGTACCCGCGGCCCGAATTCCCACGGCTCCCGCCGCCCCGCGTCGATCGCCGCATGTGTACGGAACAGCGGCAGGTACGCCCCCAACTGGAACCACCGCAAATACAGCTCAGCCCCCGGACTCCCGCCGAAACCACCTACATCAGGTCCGGAATACGGAACGCCGCACAGCCCGAGCCCCAGCACCAGCGACAACGACGCCCGCAACCCGGGCCACCCGGTCGTCACGTCCCCCGACCAGGTTCCTCCGTACCGCTGCATCCCCACCCACCCCGACCGGGAGAACAGAAACGGCCGCTCCTCGGGCCGCAGCCGCCGCAGGCCTTCGTACCCGGCCCGGGCCATCGTCAGCCCGTACACGTTGTGCGCCTCGCGGTGGTCACCACCCCGGCCCTCCAGCACGTGGCGTGCGGACCGAGGCAGCGTCGGATCCCCGAACGCGGCGAACGACACCGGTTCGTTCATGTCGTGCCACACGCCGGAGAACCCCTGCGCGAGCCGCTCCGCGTACAAATTCCCCCACCAGCCCCGCACATTCGGATCAGTGAAGTCCGGGAAGGCACACTCCCCGGGCCACACCTCGCCCCGCACCTCCCGCCCCCGCGCATCGCGTACGAAGGCCCCGGCCTCGACACCGCTGTCGTACACGGCATTCCCGGGCTCCGCCCGTACCGCCGGATCCACGATCGACACCAGCCGTACGCCCTCGCCCTCCAACTCCCGCGCCAGTCCGGGCAGATCGGGAAAGGCCTTCCGGTCCACGGTGAACACCCGATGCCGGTCGTAGTGGTCGATGTCCAGGTGCAGAGCGGACAGCGGAAGGCCCCGTTCCCGATACCCGGCGGCCACCCGCCGCACTTCCTCCGCGCTCCCGAATCCCCACTTGGCGTGCTGAGGCCCGAGTGCCCAGGACGGTGGCAGTGCGGGCCGGCCGGTCAGCGCCGTCCACCCGTGCAGCACGCGTGCGGGCGTGCCGACCACGACCCAACACCTCAGAGGCCCGCCCGTCATGCGTACTTCGCTGCACCCCCACCGGTCGTGCCCCGAGCCCCCGCCCTCCTCTCCCTCCCTCAGTACGACGCGGCCGTCCCAGGTGTTGTCGTAGAACGCGAGATGAGTCCCCGCGTCGGACACCACGAACTGCACCGGCATCGTCAGATACAGCGGATCGTCCCCCGGCTCGAACTGTCCGCCGGGGTCGGTGTTCCACAGCCGGTACGTCCCGTCCCGCAGCCGGGGCCCGCCGGCCCGCCCACCGAGCCCGAAGAACCGCGCATCCGCAGGTACCTCGGACCGCTGCAACCACCGCCCCACCCCACCCCTTCGCCCCCCACCAACCACCCCACCCCCGACTCCGACTCCGACTCCGGCCCCGGCTCCGGCTCCGGCTCCGTCCCCGTCCTCGGCCCTGGCTCCGGCTTCGGTTCCGCCCCCGGCCCTGATTCCTGTCCCGCCCCCGGCTCTGCTCCCGACCCGACCCTCACCCCCGGCTTCGACTGCACCCTGGGTACCGGCCCCGGCCTCGTCGACACCTCTGTCCCAGCCTCCGCTGCCCCTCTCGTCCCCGCCTCCGTCTCCCCCCTCGTCCCCGCTTCCTCGACAACCGTCCACCGGCTCCCACCACCGCGGCGGCAGCTCACGCCGCAGCAGCAACCCGCCCGGCGTCCGGACCTCGATCGCGCCGCGCCGGGAGACCGCGACCGTCACCCGTTCCGACACGACCTGCCACCCGCCGTCCTTGTCCGGCTCCAGCACGACCCGGACATCGGCATCGGGACACAACCCGGCCAAAGCGTAAGAAGGCTCCAGCCCGGCCCCGTCCCACCCCCAGAACACCGCGCCACCCGCAGCAACCAGAATCCGCAGCTCGGACCGCTCGAACCGGACGATCCCGCCCCCGGGGAGCGACTCCGCTCCTGTCACCGCGCCCGGCACACGCGCCCGCTCGGCCGTACGCGGAGGCAACCCCCAGGCGTCCGCCCGTCGCCGTCGCCATGCGTCCCGCAGGGACCGCAGTCCCTGCACAGAACCGACCATCTTCATCGAGCGCACCAGGTCATGACCGTCCATGTCCCTCACCCTGTCACCCGCCCTCCCGCCAACGCTCCCCGTTCAACTTCCGTTCACCCACCCCACAACCCCGGCTCCACCGCCCTGTCCGACCGCCTCGGGCCGCGCCCCACCTGCCACCCTGTGAACCTGCACGCGGGCCACCCCTGCGACCGACCGGACGGTGCCGCCGCTCAGGCGTGCAGCCGTTGCCGCCGCTCCGCAGAAAGTTGGGCCGCCCCCGCCGCCCCGCGGAACATCTCCTGCTCAAGCGAAGCCGAGTTCCCTGGGGGAAGGCCGGGCACAGGGCGGTCCTCGCCACGCAGCCAGCGACGGGCGCCGTCGATGCCCCCGGAGCCACACCCTCACCCCGCCCCGCCCACCCTGGTGCAGAAGTCGATCACATGGCATCGTCCCCTCCAGTCCGCCCCGCCCCGCCCCAGCCCGACCGCAGAGCCGCAGAGCCGAAGATTCCCGGGAGCCACCCCATGACCTCAACCCCAGCGACGAACCCCGCGTCCCAGCCCGCCCCCCTCTGGCAGCCGAGCCCCGACCGCATCGCCGAGGCCGCGGTCACCCGCTTCCAGGCTTGGGCCGCCGACCGGTACGGCGCCCCCGCGGAAGGCGGCTACGACGCTCTCCACCGCTGGTCCGTCACCGAACTCGACACGTTCTGGAAAGCCGTCGCCGACTGGTTCGACATCCGCTTCTCCACCCCGTACGAGACGGTCCTCGGCGACCGCACCATGCCTGGCGCCCAGTGGTTCCCCGGCGCCACCCTCAACTACGCCGAGCACGCCCTGCGCACCGCCGAGGATCCGGCCCGCGCCGACGACCCCGCCCTGCTGCATGTCGACGAGTCCCAGAACGTCGAGCCCGTCACCTGGTCCGAACTCCGCCGCCAGGTCGGCTCCCTGGCCGCCGAACTCCGCACCCTCGGCGTGCAACCCGGGGACCGCGTCAGCGGCTACCTCCCCAACATCCCCCAAGCGATCACCGCCCTCCTCGCCACCGCCGCAGTCGGCGCCGTATGGACCTCCTGCGCCCCCGACTTCGGCGCCCGCAGCGTCCTCGACCGCTTCCAGCAGGTGGAGCCTGTCGTCCTCTTCGCCGTCGACGGCTACCGCTACGGCGGCAAGACCCACGACCGCACGGACACCGTCGCCGAACTCCGCCGCGAACTCCCCACCCTCCGCGCGGTCGTCCACATCCCCCTGCTCAACACACCCGCCCCCTCCGGCACTCTCGAATGGTCTTCCCTTACTGAGAGTGACAACGAGCCGGTCTTCGAGCAAGTTCCCTTCGACCACCCCCTCTGGGTTCTTTATTCGTCCGGCACCACCGGCCTCCCCAAAGCCATCGTCCAGTCCCAGGGCGGCATCCTGCTCGAACACTTCAAGCAGATCGGCCTGCACTGCGATCTCGGCCCCGACGACCGCTTCTTCTGGTACACCTCCACCGGCTGGATGATGTGGAACTTCCTCGTCTCCGGCCTGCTCACGGGCACCACGATCGTTCTGTACGACGGCAGCCCCGGCTTCCCGGACACGGGAGCCCAGTGGGCGATCGCCGAACGCACCGGCGCCACCCTCTTCGGGACCTCCGCCGCGTACGTCATGGCCTGCCGCAAAGCAGGCGTGCACCCGGCAGCCGACCACGACCTCTCCCGCATCACATGCGTGGCCACGACCGGCTCCCCGCTCCCGCCCGACGGCTTCCGCTGGCTGCACGACGAGTTCGCCGAGTCCGGCCACGACCTGTGGATCGCTTCCGTCAGCGGCGGCACCGACGTCTGCAGCTGCTTCGCCGGCGCCGTGCCCACCCTCCCGGTGCACATCGGCGAACTCCAGGCTGCCTGCCTCGGTACGGACCTCCAGGCCTGGGACTCCCAGGGCAAGCCCCTCACCGCCGACGTCGGCGAGCTCGTCGTCACCAACCCGATGCCGTCCATGCCGATCCGCTTCTGGAACGACCCCGAAGGCACCCGCTACCACGACAGCTACTTCGACACGTACCCCGGCGTGTGGCGTCACGGCGACTGGATCACGATCACCGACCGCAACTCCGTGATCATCCACGGCCGTTCGGACTCCACCCTCAACCGCGGCGGCGTCCGCATGGGATCCGCGGACATTTATGAGGCCGTCGAACGACTCCCCGAAATCCGCGAATCCCTCGTCATCGGCCTCGAAGAGCCCAACGGGGGCTACTGGATGCCACTCTTCGTCCACCTCGCCGAAGGCGCCGTACTGAACGACGAGCTCCGCACCCGCATCAAGAACACCATCCGCGCCGAACTCTCCCCCCGCCACGTCCCCGACGAAGTCATCGAGGTCCCCGCCGTTCCGCACACCCTCACCGGCAAGCGCATCGAGGTACCGGTGAAGCGACTTCTCCAGGGCGCCCCCCTCGCGAAGGCGGTCAACCCGGGCTCCGTCGACAACATCGGCCTCCTCCACTTCTACGAGGACCTCGCCCGCACCCGCCGCTGACGCCACGCATGGAGGGATCGCTCCATCCCACACAGCGATCGCTCAACCTCCGAACACGGCCTCGGACTCGCCCGCAGCTCCGCGATGTCCGAGGCCCGCCACCCGCTGCCCGGCTCCGTTGTCAGACCCCACGGTTACTGTGAGTGAGCAATGATCGACCGAGCTCAGGGGGAGCAATGGAGCACACCAGGAACGACCGGAGCCAGCACCGCACCGCCAAGTCCATGCGCCGCACCCTGCGCCGCGAAGTGCCCAGCACCGTGGGCCTGCTGGCCGACGCCGAGGACTTCGCGGCCATGACGGGGTACCGCACCTTCACCTTCGATGACCACCCCACCTACCTCCAGCAGGTCGACTCCCTGCTCAAGACCCTGGCGGCCCAGGGCCTGCACACCAGCGTCGCCCTCTTCGACCCGGAAGAATTCGCCGAGTTCTGTACGACGTCGGGGCTCGACCCCGACCGGCCGACGACCCGGGCCCGCTTCACCGCGCACGCGGCAGCCCACGGAGCCTGCGTCCCGTACACGGGCCAGCCTCTCGACAGCCTCGTGCCCACGCTCATCAACGAAGCGGTCCGGCAGGCCACTTGGGACTGCGCGACCCTCCTCCTGGCCGGTCTCGGGAACTGCGCCGAATGCGGTGAGGACATCGGCCGCGAAGCCTTCGAGCGCTCCTCACGGCTCCTCGTCGCCCTGCTGAAGGGAGCGGGTAGCGGCATCCACCACCTCGTGTGCAGCGTCCCCGCCGAGGCGGAACAACTCCTCGCAGTCCTCCACGTGGAAGTGGCCGAGGACGGGATCCCCGAACTGGATGACGACGAGGGGGCCGAATTCGTGACGGTCCTCGCCGCGGGTGTCGCTCTCGAAAGCCCCGGCGGAATCGTCCTGCGGACCACCCGCGACGGCGAGCCCGACCGGGTGCACGGCTGGCGCCTCGACCGGGGCCGTCTGGCCGCCCTGACCGCGGGCGAGGTCTTCAGCGCCTACTGCACGGATGCCGAGACCGGCGAACCGGTGTCCCCGGAACCAGGCGTCGAGTACTGCGCGGGCCACACCCTCGACGACACCCCAGGCCTGTCTC
>NZ_JBSGZD010000126.1:0-20547 GCF_053610825.1 Streptomyces sp. NPDC054863
GCTTTCGCGTCCCGCCGCAGCTCGGAGGCCGCGCCTGCGGCGGAGCCGCCGTCGGACACGGCAAATCCCGTCAGGGCCCCAGCAGTTGCAGGCCCCGATCCTTTTGGATCGGGGCCTTCTTGCGTCTTGACTCCGGCATCTGCCGCCGGTAACCCGGACTCAGGGGCCGTACTCCGGAGGTGAGCGTGGCGGCAACCGTGGCCAGACACGAGACGCGGGCACTGCTGCGTGCCCATCTGGCAGCCGCTTCGGGCTACCGGCACCGCACCCGGCACTGCCCGATCTGCCACCGGCTCCTGCTGCTCGCCCTGCAGCCCGAGAGGGCGCCCGGGAGCGCGGCCGAGCGCACGCCCGAGCGCGCGGCCGGGAGAGAGCCCGTGAGGCCGCCCGAGAGCGTTCCGGAGGAGCGTTCCCCTGCCCGCCCCCAGGCCGACTCCCCGGCCTGCTTCCCGGCTCAGGACGAAAGTCCTCCGGACCCGTGACCATCGCCTCCCGACCGGGCCCTCTTTCGGTGGCAAGCTCGGATTTGGCAAGAGCAATGAGCTGTGACGGGTGTCACCGGAAGAGTTTTCGGGACGGGCTTATTTACTCCCTCCCTACAACAAGCCAATTTAATATGTGCAATTGCACCACCCGTGACAACCCCCCGCCGCCTCTCCGTCACACCCCCGGGTCAGGGCCGCCGCAGCCGCCGCCGGCACCCTCCCCGGGCACAAAAAAAATCGCGCCGGACTCGGCGGAGTCCGGCGCGATCGACGACTCGGCTCCCGTTGGGGCGGGTGCCTGTCGAGTGGAGCCATGGGCGGGCGCACCGAGTTGGGGGACCCGGGTCGCAATTGCCCTGCACTGCGGGGTGTTGCCGATACTGCGGGTAAAGAAGTGAAGCGGTAATACGAGGTAATACGAAGCGTCAGGCCTCGCTGCGCTGCTGCGGAATACCCGCAAGCAGTGCGCGGACCTCGGCCTCGCGGTAACGCCTGTGCCCACCCAGCGTGCGGATGGACGTGAGCTTGCCTGCCTTGGCCCAGCGGGTCACCGTCTTCGGGTCCACGCGGAACATCGTGGCGACCTCAGCCGGGGTCAGCAGCGGCTCGGCGTCAGGGGTGCGAGCGGTCATGAGCGGCCTCCTCGGGAGAACCGAACCTTCACGGTTCTTTCCTCTAAATTCTGCACCTTGACCCGCGTTGCCCGAAATGGCGGACGCGGGCCGAGTCGGTTATAGGACGAACGGCTTGTCCTCGGCACTACAACTACACCATCCGTCCAGCCGCGTGGGCCAAACCGACGGAATTGCCCTCTGAGGTGTTCATCAGCGACGGAAGCCGATGGACCATGCCATAGCGGACAGTCACCTCACAGTGACGATCAGTCACAGAGCGATCAGGAGTCGTCAGACCCCCCATAGAGTGCAATGCCGAGCATTCCGCCCCTAGTTGGACGGAAGGAGCCCTCCCCGGACTCCTTGTCCTATTTTGACACGAGGGCGGGGGATGAGCGCAAGGGGCGATTAAGTGCTGTCCGTCACGCTTGCCACAAAAGCCCGGATCAGGACGTAGGTCCCGAGCGCTTGTCCCTCACCTGTCACACGCACCACATCACGCTCCGGTTCACTTGAAGCTCAGATTTCGCTCAAATCGTGTGCGGTATTCAGCATTCAGCCCTCCGCGCGCGGAGCCGGGCGCCCGGACGGCCCCGTTCCGCACCCCGCCCCCGCCCGGTCTCAGTTCGCGAACTGCCGGTCCCTGACCGCCCGCCAGCGCTCCGCGAGCCGGCCGTACGCCCGGGCCGCACCGTCCGCGTCGCCGGCCCGCAGCGCCCCTATCCCCTCGGCCACGTCCGCCGCCGACCGGTCCCCGGCCAGGTGCGTCTCGTCCAGTACGTACGCGAGCCCGCCGTAGTCCAGCTCGACGAGCGAGCGGGGGTGGAACTCCTCCAGCCACCGCCCCACGTCCACCAGGCCCGTCACCAGCGGCCCCTCCTCCCCGTCGCCGACCTGCTCGCGCAGCGTGCGCAGGGCGCGCGCCACCCGGCGCCTGGCCTGCACCATCGACGTCCGGTACCGCAGCACGGCCGCCTCCTCGCCCGAGGCCTTCACGTACTCGCGCTCCTCGTCGCCGAAGAGGACGAACCAGCGCACCGGCACGTGCCACACCGAGGTCCTGATCCACGGCCTGGCGTCCGGGTTCCGCTCCCGCCACCGCTCGTGGTCCGCATGCGCCTGGCGCCGCAGGAGAGGGGAGAGCACGGCGTCCAGGAGCGGCGCCGGGTACTGCTCCTCCAGCTCCGCCAGGGCCAGCCAGCCGCGGAGCCTGGTCCGCCACGGGCACACCACCAGGACCTCGTCGATCTCGGCCACGTACGCGTCGCCGCTCTCGTGCACCGGCACCACGACGGGCGGCGTGGGCAGCAAGTCGGCCAGGGAGCACCGGAGTTCGTCCTGCGGCCCCGGGAGCTCCTGGCGGCGGGCGTAGCGGGCCCAGTGGGTGCGCTCCGGCTCGGGAAAGGCCGCCAGCGGTTCGTACACCCGCAGGGCCGACACGTACGGGACGATCACCGATGACGCCAGTGGCACGCCAGCTCCTCAACTCGACCGGAAGCAAAGACCGTAAGCAAATCGTCCCACGGGGGGCTTCGGAAGGAGGTGATCCCGCAGCCCGGCCCGCACCAGGGGCCGCCAGGCTCTACTCTCATGCCCATCGGCCCTCACCACCCGCATGAGGGCTTCCCCGTCTCGTACTTGGGAGTCACCACAGTGACCGCATCTTCCGACGGCGTCCTGCACACCCTGTTCCGCTCGGAGCAGGGTGGCCATGAGCAGGTCGTGCTCTGCCAGGACCGCGCCTCCGGCCTCAAGGCCGTCATCGCCCTCCACAACACGGACCTCGGCCCCGGCCTCGGCGGCACCCGCTTCTACCCGTACGAGAGCGAGGAGGCGGCCGTCGCGGACGCCCTCAACCTCTCGCGCGGGATGAGCTACAAGAACGCCCTGGCCGGTCTCGACCACGGTGGCGGCAAAGCCGTGATCATCGGCGACCCGGAGCAGATCAAGACCGAGGAGCTGCTCCTCGCCTACGGCCGCTTCGTGGCCTCGCTCGGTGGCCGCTACGTGACCGCGTGCGACGTCGGCACGTACGTGGCGGACATGGACGTCGTGGCGCGCGAGTGCCGGTGGACCACCGGCCGCTCCCCCGAGAACGGCGGCGCGGGCGACTCGTCCGTCCTGACCGCCTTCGGCGTCTTCCAGGGCATGCGCGCCTCCGCGCAGCACCTGTGGGGCGACCCGACGCTGCGCGGTCGCAAGGTCGGCGTGGCCGGCGTCGGCAAGGTCGGCCACCACCTGGTGGAGCACCTGCTGTCCGACGGCGCGGAGGTCGTCATCACGGACGTGCGGGAAGAATCGGTACGCCGCGTCACCGGCCTGCACCCCGAGGTCGCCGTGGTCGCCGACACCGAGGCGCTGATCCGCGTCGAGGGCCTGGACATCTACGCCCCCTGCGCACTGGGCGGCGCCCTGGACGACTCGTCCGTACCGGTGCTGACCGCCACCGTGGTGTGCGGCGCGGCCAACAACCAGCTCGCCCACCCGGGCGTCGAGAAGGACCTCGCCGACCGCGGGATCCTCTACGCGCCGGACTACGTGGTCAACGCGGGCGGCGTCATCCAGGTCGCCGACGAGCTGCACGGCTTCGACTTCGACCGGTGCAAGAAGAAGGCCGCGAAGATCTTCGACACCACGCTGGAAATCTTCGCACACGCAAAGAAGGACGGTGTTCCGCCGGCCGCGGCGGCCGACCGGCTGGCCGAGCAGCGCATGGCGGAGGCGCGCGCACGGCGCTGACCGGAGCGGGCGGATCCGCCGAGGGGGAGGGGCCGGGGAGACATGGCTCACCCCCCTCGGCGGGTCGGCCGTCAGGAAGGGGCTAAAATCGCGGTTGACCAGCGGGGACGGGACGCCCCGCCGGTTGTGCTTCGCGGTGTCTCCTGCGGGCGGCGTACCGTATGGCCAAAGAAGCAGGTACCGTTGAAGTCCTGCGGACCGGTCTCTTCACGGAGAGCCCGTTCCCAACCATGAACGCGTGTCAAGACTCTGGGGCCGTCGAGCCCCGTCACCGAGGGGGTCGAGCCATGGGGCGCGGCCGGGCAAAGGCCAAGCAGACGAAGGTCGCCCGCCAGCTGAAGTACAGCAGCGGCGGGACTGATCTGTCGCGTCTGGCCAATGAGCTGGGCGCTTCGACTTCGCAACAGCCGCCGAATGGCGAGCCGTTCGAGGACGATGACGAGGAAGACGATCCGTACGCACAGTACGCGTCGCAGTACAACGACGAGGACGAGGACGACGAGTCCGGCCCTTCGTCGCAGCGCCGCGGCGCTTGACGCCTCAGATCCGGCGTTCGTACACCTCGAAAATTTTCATAAGGTTTGAGCAGTTCCACAGGACCCGGTCCGAGGCTTTCGCCCCGGACCGGGTTCTGTGCGTCCCGGTGCCGTGGGTGACCTGCTACTTCGCGTAGTCGCCGGTCAGTTCCGCGCCGTCGCGGTGATCGCCGCGGGCCAGGATCTCGCCGGCGACCCAGGACTCGACGCCCCGGTCCTCCAGCGTGGCCAGGGCCACGTCGACCGACTCCTGCGGGACGACGGCGATCATGCCGACGCCCATGTTGAGGGTCTTCTCCAGCTCCAGCCGCTCGACCTTTCCTGCCTTGCCGACGACGTCGAAGACCGCGCCGGGGGTCCAGGTCGAGCGGTCGACCGTGGCGTGCAGGTGGTCGGGGACCACGCGGGCCAGGTTGTTGGCCAGGCCGCCGCCGGTGACGTGGCTGAAGGCGTGGACCGGCGCGGTGCGGGTGAGCGCCAGGCAGTCCAGCGAGTAGATCTTGGTCGGCTCCAGCAGCTCCTCGCCGAGCGTGCGGCCGAATTCGGCCACCTCGCGGTCGAGGGCCCAGCCGGCGCGGTCGAAGACGACGTGCCGCACGAGCGAGTACCCGTTGGAGTGAAGACCGGAGGACGCCATCGCGATGACGGCGTCGCCCTCGCGGATCCGGTCGGCACCGAGCAGCTGGTCGTACTCCACGACGCCGGTGCCGGCGCCCGCCACGTCGAAGTCGTCCGGGCCGAGCAGGCCAGGGTGCTCGGCCGTCTCGCCGCCGACCAGGGCACAGCCTGCCAGGACACAGCCTTCGGCGATGCCCTTCACGATGGCCGCGACACGCTCGGGGTGCACCTTGCCGACACAGATGTAGTCGGTCATGAAGAGCGGTTCGGCGCCGCAGACCACGAGGTCGTCGACGACCATGCCGACGAGGTCGTGGCCGATGGTGTCGTACACGCCCATCTGGCGGGCGAGGTCGACCTTCGTACCGACGCCGTCGGTCGCGGAGGCCAGCAGCGGGCGCTCGTAGCGCTTCAGGGCGGAGGCGTCGAAGAGACCGGCGAACCCGCCGAGGCCACCGAGGACCTCGGGGCGCTTCGTCTTCTTCACCCACTCCTTCATCAGTTCTACGGCGCGGTCGCCGGCTTCGATGTCGACGCCCGCGGACGCGTAGCTGGCACCGGTGGTCTCAGACTTCTCAGACATGGGGAGGTGAGAACTTTCGTGTCGCTTTGAACGGAGGAAGCCGGCGAGGGTCTACGGGCCCGCTACGGGCGACGGAGTGCGTCGGCCGCGGCCGTGTTGGCCGGTCCTGCCGCGATCTCGGTCTCCAGCAGCTGCTTGCCGAGGAGCTCGGGGTCGGGGAGTTCCATGGGGTACACCCCGTCGAAACAGGCACGGCAGAGGTTCGGCTTGTCGATCGTCGTCGATTCGATCATGCCGTCGATGGAGATGTACGAGAGCGAGTCGGCGCCGAGGGACTTGCCGATCTCGTCGATGGTCATGCCGTTGGCGATGAGCTCGGCGCGGGTCGCGAAGTCGATGCCGAAGAAGCACGGCCACTTCACGGGGGGCGAGGAGATGCGGATGTGGATCTCCGCCGCGCCCGCCTCGCGGAGCATCTTGACCAGTGCGCGCTGGGTGTTGCCGCGGACGATCGAGTCGTCGACGACCACCAGGCGCTTGCCCTTGATGACTTCCTTGAGCGGGTTGAGCTTCAGACGGATGCCGAGCTGGCGGATCGTCTGGGACGGCTGGATGAAGGTCCGGCCGACGTACGCGTTCTTGACGAGTCCCGAGCCGTACGGAATTCCGCTGGCTTCGGCGTATCCGATCGCGGCGGGGGTGCCGGATTCGGGTGTCGCTATGACGAGATCGGCCTCGGCAGGAGCTTCCTTGGCCAGTTTTCGGCCCATCTCGACCCGGCTGAGATAGACGTTGCGGCCCGCGATGTCGGTGTCGGGGCGCGCGAGGTAGACGTACTCGAAGACACAGCCCTTGGGCTTCGCTTCTGCGAATCGAGAGGTACGGAGACCGTTCTCGTCGATCGCGAGCATCTCGCCCGGCTCGACCTCGCGGACGTAGGACGCACCGCAGATGTCGAGGGCGGCGGACTCGGAGGCCACCACCCAGCCGCGCTCCAGACGGCCGAGGACCAGCGGGCGGATGCCCTGCGGGTCACGGGCCGCGTACAGCGTGCCCTCGTCCATGAAGACGAGGGAGAAGGCGCCCATCACCTTGGGGAGCACCTTTGCGGCGGCCTCCTCGATGGTCAGGGGCTTGCCGTCGTCGTCGGTCTGGCCCGCGAGGAGGGCCGTGACCAGGTCGGTGTCGTTGGTGGCTGCCACCTGGGTGGCGCGGCCGTTCTCCTTGGGGAGCTCGGCGACCAGTTCGGCGAGCTGCGCCGTATTGACCAGGTTTCCGTTGTGGCCGAGCGCGATCGAGCCGTGCGCGGTGGCACGGAATGTCGGCTGCGCGTTCTCCCACACCGAGGCTCCGGTGGTGGAGTAGCGGGCGTGACCGACCGCGATATGGCCCTGGAGGGAAGAGAGGGAGGTTTCGTCGAAGACTTGCGAGACCAGGCCCATGTCCTTGAAGACGAGGATCTGGGACCCGTTGCTTACTGCGATACCGGCGGACTCTTGTCCACGGTGTTGCAGTGCATACAGTCCGAAATAGGTGAGCTTGGCGACCTCTTCGCCGGGAGCCCAGACACCGAAGACGCCGCAAGCGTCCTGGGGGCCTTTCTCACCGGGGAGCAGGTCGTGGTTGAGTCGTCCATCACCACGAGGCACGGCACCGAGTGTAGGCGAGATCGACCACTGGTCCGAATTGGGGATACGAACGGGGCCCGGGCGGGGCAAAACGATCCTGCTGAGGACGGGGGGCGGCGGGGCGGCGACGGGGGCGGTGGCACCGCGTGCCGGAGGGAGCGAATCCAGCCCTTCCGGCGTGTGCGGACGCGCGGCGAGGCCGGGCACGGGCGCAGCCCCGGACACCGGCCCCCACCGGCGCCGGTCGGCCCCCCACCGGCCCAGCCTTGCCCGGTCGGCCGCCCCCACCGGCCCAGCCTTGCCCGGCCGCCCGTCGACGGCCGGGCCTACTTGGCGGCTGTCGCTTCCAGGCCCGCGCCCGCGCTGCCGGTGAGGGACAGGGAGCGGCCGTTCACGGTGTACGTGACCTTGCCCTCCAGCACCTTCAGCATCTGCTTCTCCACGGCCGCCGCCTCGCCCTGGCACATCATGCGGGTGGTCGCGATGCGCCCGAATTCGAGCGAGCCGGGGCCCTGCTTCGCCTGGCCGCTGAGGGAGTTGCAGCCGGTGCGACCGCGCACCGAACCGTCCTTGCCGAAGGTCAGGTACGCCTTGCCGGCCACTTCCTCGGGCACGGACTGCGCGGAGTCGCTTCCGCCGGGCTTCGCGGTCTTGCGGGCGGTGAAGGATTCGACGGTCCACCTGGTCCCGGCGAACGGAGCGGCAGGCTCCACCGGCTTCGAGGTGAGCGCGATCGTGTCGCCCTTCGCGGTGGTCAGGGTCAGCCGGCTGTCGTCGAGCTTCGCCTTCAGCTGCTCCTTGAATGCCTTGCGCAGGGAGAGCTCGAAGTCCTGGTTCTCGCAGGACATCTGAGTGGACAGCAGCTTGTCGAGGTCGAGGGCGTCGCCCTTGAGGGTCGCCCTGCCGCTGAACGAGTTGCAGCCGTAGTTGCCCTTGACCGCGCCCTTCTTGTCGATCTCGACGAAGGTGTCCTTGGGCGCCGCGGTCTTCTTCCCGCCGACGGTCGAACTCTCCACCGTCCAGCGCACCCCGGTCAGCGGCAGATCCGTCTGGACGGCTCCCCCGTCACCCTTGCTCCCGGCGCCCGCGCCGGCCCCGGATCCCGCGGTCTCCGTACCGCAGGCGGACACGGCGAGCAGTGCTGCTGCGGTGAGGGGCACACCCAGCATCTTCAGCGTCTTGAACTTCGGCTTCGTCTGCATGCCGATGTGACGGAACAGGTGGGACAACTGGTTCCACTTGGCCCGGCGCAGGCGTCCTGCTCACCCCAGGATCGGCAGCACCCCCACCAGATCCGCACGCTCCCCACTGGCTCTGACCTGCGCTTCTTCGATCGCGTCCGCCCATTGTGTACGTCCTGTGGCAAGCCGGATCCAGGTCATCGGGTCGGTCTCCACGACGTTGGGCGGGGTTCCTCTGGTGTGCCGGGGCCCCTCGATGCACTGCACCACCGCATACGGCGGAATCCGCACCTCCGTGGACGCGCCGGGCGCCTTCACCGCGAGGGCGTCCGCGAGCAGCCGCGTACAGGCCGCGAGGGCCTGCCGGTCGAACGGCACGTCCACCCCGGTGGCCCGCGCCAGGTCGTCACTGTGCACGACGAGTTCCACGGTGCGGGTGACGAGGAAGTCCGCGAGCCGCATGGGCCCGACCCGGGTCTGAGTGATCCGCTCGTCGTCGGCCCCGGGCAGCACCTCGACGATCCCGGCGGCCACCCGCTCGTACAGCTCCGGGAGCGGCGCGGACGCCGCGGTCCGCCGGGCGTCGTCCGCGACCTGCCCAGCATGGACCTCGGTCGCGAACGGCCAGTCCAGGAGCCCCACTTCGGCCTTGGCGGGCGCGGGCTCGCCCAGGAAGCGCACGACCGAGCCCAGCGCCATCGACAGGTGCGCGGCCAGCTCCCGCACCGACCACTCCCCCAGCCCGCTCGGCAGGGCGAGCTGCTCCTCGCCCAGTCCCTGCACGACCTCCCGCACATGCCCGAACTGGGCGAGCACGGCGGCCCTGGTCCTGGCCGGGTCGTAGCTCCGGGGACGCTTCTTCCTGGCCGGGTTCGCGGGCGACGCGGGGTTCACGGGCGACATGGAAACGAGGTTAGACCCCGGCACTGACAACGTCCCCCGAACGACGGCCCGGCTACAGCGCCGTCGCCGCCGCCACCCCCAGCACCGCCACGAGCACGATCACCGGGCCGAGCGGCATTCCCTGGTCGGCGGGGGTGCTGTTCCCGGTGGGGCGGAGTTCCGGGTCGGCGAGCATCCTGCGGATTTCCTCGGCGGCGCGGGCGGCGACGTGGCCCTTGGCGGTACGGCGGTCGAGGCGGGCCCAGCCGGTGGGGCGTACGGCGGTGCGCGCGCCGTCCGGGCCGCGGAACGCCAGGCTGTCGTCGGCGTACTCGACCTTCTCCAGCTCCGTCCAGGGCAGCTGCTTCACCCGCCAGCCGCCCGCCACCCACAGGCCCGAACGGTCGGCCGTGACACGCCAGTTGAGTGCCGTCGCCATCCAGGTCAGGGCGAAGGGGAGCGTGAGCAGCACCAGCCAGGACCGCAGGGTCCGCTCGCCGTCGAAGAAGGACCAGAGCGCCGCCACCTCGAAGAGGAGGGCCAGGACCCCGGCGGTCCGGCTGACCGGGCCCGCCGACCAGCTGAGGTGCGTGGGGGCGGTGGTCGGGGTGGTGCCTGCGGGGTCCACGGGTGTTCCGTTCTCGGTGTGCGTACGGCGGCTGGTGTTGCGTGCGACAGGGGGAGTGGGGGGTGCGGCGAGGGGTGGTGCGGTGGGCTCGGCGAGGGTCGCGCGGGTCGTGCCGTGCTCCACGGCCACGCGGCCTTCGGGTCCGTCGACCGCGGCGACGTACGCCAATTCGGCACCGGTCGCGGGGGTTCCGTACAGCACGGCCTCGCGCAGGGGACGGGCGTCCACGGGTCCTTCGGCCCCGGCGGGCGCCTCGCCCTCGTACGTCCCCCAGGAGCGGAAGCCGAGCAGCGGTTCGGCCGCCTCCCGGTCGTCGGCCGCGTACACCCAGACCTTGCCGTCGTCGCCCTCCCGGACCAGGACGCGCAGGGCGGGCTGGGGGCGGAAGCGGCGAAGGGTCTCCCGGCAGGTTGCCACCGCGTCGGCCAGGAGGGCCGCTCCGAGCGTGCCGGTGAGCAGGACGATCCACTCCCCTTCGGCCTCCTCGGCCCGCCAACAGGCCAGTGCGGCCACGGCGAGGAGCAGTGCTCCGGCCAGGACGGGGGCGAGACGGCGGCGCGGGCGGCGTACCTGCGCGGACGGCGCCGGATGCCGTTGCGGACCGGCTGCCTCCACCGCCTGCGCCCGCTGGCGTGCCCGGAGAGCCAGCCGGTGGGACAGATGGCACGCGACCAGCACGGCAGCCGCCATCACCCCGATCTGTGCGGGCAGCACCGCGCCTTCGAACGCGTCGTCGGAGATGAGGCCCGCGACCGTCAGCGGGGGGAGTACGGCGAGGGCGAGGGCCGGGCGGCGCCAGATCCAGTAGAGCTCCAGGAGGAACAGTCCCAGGAGCGCTGTGGGCAGCCACCACGGGTCGAAGCCGCTCGCGGCGCCGGAGGTCGTCGCGTACATCACGGAGACGCCGATCCGCACGTGATCGGTCGCGTCCGTTCCGCCCGCCCGGGGCAGGCCGGTGCCCGAGGGGAAGGGCTGGGGGCCCTTGAGGAAGTCGGGCACGGAGGCGGAGCTGTGCGGTCCCGGGGAGCTGTGCGGTCCCGGGGGCACGGAAGCGTGCGGCCCCGCCGACCCGGAAGCGTGCGGTCGCACCGTCACGGAGCTGCGCGGTCCCCCGGGGTCCCGGTGGACGTCGCCGTAGGCCCGGTCCGGGCGTGGCGGCGTCGCCACCGCGAGCAACGCCCACACCACCGCCCCCACCAGCACCAGCGCCGGCCAGGCCGGATGCGCCCACCTGCCGGGCACGGCGGCCCGCCAGCGGCGCGCGTCGGCCGACTGCCAGGGGGCCGTGCCCTCGGGTATGCGCGAGGCGGGAAGCCGTACGGGAGAAGGGGGTCGCTCGGTCACCCGCGCATTATGGCCATGGCGCGGAGGGCGCAGAAGTGCGGCCCCACCCGGAGCGGGTGCGGCCCCACCGGGATCGGGTGCGGCCCCGCCCCGGTCTCCCCGGGACGGGGCCGCGCCCACCCACGTAACGCACCAGAAGCGACTCAGGCCAGCAGGCCCGGAATCGTCGCCTCGTGCGCCGCCTTCAGCTCGCTCAGCGGAATGCTGAACTGGCCCTGGATCTCGATCGCCGCCTCGGCGTCCGAGCCGTCCACGACACCGATGCGGGCGACGGGCAGACCGCGCGCCCCGCACATGTCGTTGAAGCGGAGCTCCTCGCTGCGCGGGATCGACACGACCGCACGGCCCGCCGACTCCGAGAACAGGAAGACGAACGGGTCGGTGCCGTCCGGCACCACCAGTCGCGCACCCTTCCCGCCGCGCAGGCAGGACTCGGTGACGGCCTGGATCAGGCCGCCGTCGGAGAGGTCGTGGGCAGCGTCGATCATGCCGTCGCGCGAGGCCGAGATCAGGATCTCGCCGAGCAGCTTCTCGCGCGCCAGGTCGACCTTCGGCGGCATGCCGCCGAGGTGGCCGTGCACGACCTCCGACCATGCCGAGCCGCCGAGCTCCTCGTGCGTGTCGCCGAGGAGGTAGAGCAGCTGGCCCTCCTTCGCGAACGCCATCGGCGTACGCCGTGCGACGTCGTCGATCACACCGAGGACCGCGACGACGGGCGTCGGGTGGATCGCGGTCTCACCGGTCTGGTTGTACAGAGAAACGTTGCCACCGGTGACCGGAGTTCCCAGTTCCAGGCAGCCGTCCGCAAGACCGCGGGTGGCCTCCGCGAACTGCCACATGACGTCCGGGTCCTCGGGCGAACCGAAGTTGAGGCAGTCGGAGATGGCGAGGGGCTTGGCGCCCGTGGTCGCCACGTTCCGGTACGACTCGGCGAGGGCCAGCTGCGCGCCCGTGTACGGGTCGAGCTTGGCGTACCGGCCGTTGCCGTCGGTCGACATGGTCACGCCGAGACCGGTCTCGGCGTCGATGCGCACCATGCCCGCGTCCTCGGGCATGGCCAGCACGGTGTTGCCCTGCACGAAGCGGTCGTACTGCTCCGTGATCCACGCCTTGGAGGCCTGGTTGGGCGACGCGACCAGCTTCAGGACCTGCTCGCGCAGCTCGTCGCCGTTGGCCGGGCGGGCCAGCTTGTTGGCGTCGTCGGCCTGGAGCGCGTCCTGCCAGGACGGGCGGGCGTACGGCCGCTGGTACACCGGGCCGTCGTGGGCCACGGACCGCGGCGGTACGTCGACGATCTGCTCGCCGTGCCAGAAGATCTCCAGCTGCGAGCCCTCGGTCACCTCACCGATGACGGTGGCGATGACGTCCCACTTCTCGCAGATCTCCATGAACCGGTCGACGTGCTGCGGCTCGACGATCGCGCACATGCGTTCCTGCGACTCGCTCATGAGGATTTCCTCGGGCGAGAGGGAGGAGTCGCGCAGCGGCACGGTGTCCAGCTCGACGCGCATGCCGCCGGAACCGGCGGAAGCCAGCTCGGAGGTGGCACAGGACAGCCCGGCGCCGCCGAGGTCCTGGATGCCCGCGACCAGCTTCTCCTTGAAGATCTCCAGGGTGCACTCGATGAGGAGCTTCTCCTGGAAGGGGTCGCCGACCTGGACCGCGGGGCGCTTCGTCGGCTTGGCGTCGTCGAAGGTCTCGGAGGCCAGAACGGAGACGCCGCCGATGCCGTCGCCGCCGGTCCTTGCCCCGTACAGAATGACCTTGTTGCCGGGCCCGGACGCCTGCGCGAGGTGGATGTCCTCGTGCTTCATGACGCCGATGCACCCGGCGTTGACCAGCGGGTTTCCCTGGTAGCAGGCGTCGAAGACGACCTCACCGCCGATGTTCGGCAGGCCGAGGCAGTTGCCGTAGCCGCCGATTCCGGCGACGACGCCCGGCAGGACGCGCTTGGTGTCGGGGTGGTCGGCCGCACCGAAACGGAGCGGGTCGACGACCGCGATCGGCCGGGCACCCATGGCGAGGATGTCGCGGACGATGCCGCCGATGCCGGTGGCCGCGCCCTGGTAGGGCTCGATGTACGAGGGGTGGTTGTGCGACTCGACCTTGAAGGTGACCGCGTAGCCCTGGCCGACGTCGACGACACCGGCGTTCTCGCCGATCCCGACGAGCATCGCGTCGTTCTCGGGGACCTTCTCGCCGAACTGCTTGAGGTGGACCTTGCTGCTCTTGTACGAGCAGTGCTCGGACCACATCACGGAGTACATGGCGAGCTCGGCGCCGGTGGGACGGCGGCCGAGGATCTCGCGGATCCGGGCGTACTCGTCCTCCTTGAGGCCGAGTTCCTTCCAGGGCTGATCGACGTCGGGCGTGCCGCTCGCGTGCTTGACAGTGTCCAGAGTCATCAGGCGTTGACCAGCTTCTTCAGGATCGAGGTGAAGAATCCGAGCCCGTCGGTACGGCCCGTACCGATCAGCGGCTCGACGGCGTGCTCGGGGTGCGGCATCAGACCGACGACGTTGCCCGCCGCGTTGGTGATGCCGGCGATGTCCCGCAGCGAGCCGTTCGGATTGCCGTCCAGGTAGCGGAACGCCACCCGGCCCTCCGCCTCCAGCTCGTCGAGCGTGCGCTCGTCGGCGACGTACCGCCCGTCCATGTTCTTCAGCGGTACGGAGATCTCCTGGCCCTGCTCGTAATCGAGGGTCCAGGCGGTCTCCGTGTTCTCCACCCGCAGCTTCTGATCGCGGCAGATGAAGTGGAGGTGGTTGTTCCGGAGCATCGCGCCGGGCAGCAGATGCGCCTCGGTGAGGATCTGGAAGCCGTTGCAGATGCCGAGGACCGGCATCCCGGCCTTCGCCTGCTCGATGATCGTGTCCATCACCGGCGAGAAGCGCGAGATGGCGCCGGCCCGCAGGTAGTCGCCGTAGGAGAACCCTCCGGCGAGGACGACCGCGTCGACCTGGTGGAGGTCCTTGTCGCGGTGCCACAGGGACACCGGCTCGGCGCCCGCGAGACGGACAGCACGCAGCGCGTCCTGGTCGTCGAGCGTGCCGGGGAAAGTGACGACTCCGATACGAGCGGTCACTTCTCGTCCTCCACCTTCACGGTGAAGTCCTCGATGACGGTGTTGGCGAGGAACGTTTCGGCCATCTCGTGGATGCGGGCGAGGGCGGCATCGTCGACCGGACCCTCCACCTCCAGCTCGAAACGCTTCCCCTGGCGGACGTCCGCGATTCCCTTGAAGCCGAGACGGGGCAGTGCACGCTGCACCGCCTGTCCCTGCGGGTCGAGAATCTCGGGCTTGAGCATGACGTCGACTACGACGCGTGCCACTGGCACTCCCGGTGTGGTGTGGTGCTTAAGGCGGTTTCACCAGCGTACCCGCCCAGAAATTCTACGCGGGTAGATATGCTTGCGGGCCGATCACGTTCCGGTATCGACACCAACAACACGGGGAAAAATCAGGGAAAAAAGAGGCCCCCCTCATTGCACTCGGACACGCTGACGGAATTGACTGGGCTTCACAATGCAATGCCTCCCCCTGTACAAAGGAATACAAGCGAAAGCAACATTGACTCCGAGTTGCCCCCGAGTTGCTTCAAAACAGCCGGAAGGTCGACATCACCGCACGTCAGCGCGGTGGTACCGATACTCAAGCCGGTACACGCCCGCTAGGAAGGACCGATATCCGTGGCTCAACGCGTAGTGGTCACGCTCTCCGACGACATCGACGGAGGAGAAGCGGCGGAAACGGTGACCTTCGGCCTCGACGGGAAGTCGTACGAGATCGACCTCAATCCCGCCAATGCAAAGAAACTGCGCACGGCGCTGAAGCCGTACGTGACGGCAGGCCGAAAGCACTCGAAGTCGGGCAATGTGTACCGGCACACCTCGGTGGCCCCGGACCCGGCGGCGGTGCGCGCCTGGGCGCGGTCGCACCGGATGGAGGTGCCGGCCAGGGGCCGGATCCCGAAGAAGGTCTACGAGGCGTTCGCAGAAGCGTCCTGACGGAGCGGCAGGTGTCCGGCCGCCTCGCAGCGGGTCTCCGCAAAGTCGGCCGGGAACCGATTTGCATCACACCCAGGTACCTGGGCTAAAGTCTGGAGCACGCCGAAGGGCAAGGCCGCAAGGCCCCGCCTCACGCAGCGTGCGGGTGTAGTTCAGTAGTAGAACATCCTCCTTCCAGGGGGAAGGCGCAGTGTGCAATTCCTGTCACCCGCTCTGCATCGCTCGAACCGGTTTCCGGAGGCCCCGGAACATCGGGTAAGGTGATGCCGCACCACCAAGCACCACCTCTCAGCAGTACCTTGCGGACGTAGCTCAGTTGGTAGAGCGCAACCTTGCCAAGGTTGAGGTCGCCAGTTCGAACCTGGTCGTCCGCTCCACATGAAGAAGGCCCCGGTCACCTCGACCGGGGCCTTCTTCGTACGTACCGCTAGGACCAGCTCTGGCCGGTCAGGCGCTCGTACGCCTCGGTGTACTTGGCGCGGGAGGCGTCCACGATCTCCTGCGGGAGCGGGGGCGGCGGGTTGTCCGACCTGGGGTCCCAGCCGGAGTCCGCCGAGGTCAGCCAGTTCCGGATGAACTGCTTGTCGAAGGACTGCTGCACCCGGCCCGGCTCCCAGTCGTCGGCCGGCCAGAAGCGCGAGGAGTCCGGGGTGAGGACCTCGTCGGCGATGACGAGGCGGTCCTCACCGCCCGCCGCCGCGCCGCCCCGCACCGCTTCGTACCCGAACTCGAACTTGGTGTCCGCGAGGATGATGCCCCGGTCGCGGGCGATGTCCCGGGCCCTGCCGTACACCGCGAGGGTCGTCTGGCGGAGCTGGGCGGCGGTCTCCGCGCCGACTTCGCGGGCCACCTCCTCGTAGCTCACGTTCTCGTCGTGGTCGCCGACGGCGGCCTTGGTGGCGGGCGTGAAGATCGGCGCCGGCAGCTCCGAGCCGTTGACCAGGCCCTCGGGCAGGGCGAGGCCGCAGACCGTACGGGACTCCTGGTACTCGACCAGGCCCGAGCCGGTCAGGTAGCCGCGGGCCACGCACTCGACGGGGACCATCCGCAGCGACTTGCAGACCAGGGTGCGGCCCGCCCAGTCGGCGGGGGCGCCCGCCGGCAGGTCCGTCGACAGGACGTGGCTCGGAACGAGGTCCGCGAGCTGGTCGAACCACCACAGCGAGAGCTGGGTGAGGATGCGGCCCTTGTCGGGGATGTCGGTGGGCAGCACCCAGTCGAAGGCGCTGGTGCGGTCGCTGGCGACCATCACGAGGTCGCCCGCCTCGTTCTGGTACAGGTCGCGCACCTTGCCGGTGTGCAGATGCACCAGGCCCGGCACCTGCTGGGGCTCGGGCTTTACTACGAATCCGGACACGGTTCCTCCCCGTGGTTATGGCCAATCGGGTTCGATTCTCCCGTACGCGCGGGGGAAGTCCCCGGTCAGGGTGGCCGGGGCGTACGGAACGGTTCCGTACGGATGTGGGGCGGGTGTGCGCGGGAGGCTCTCGGCAGTGCTCCCGGCCGGGCCTCAGGTGCCCTTGGCGATGCGGTCCAGGAGGTTCGCCGTCGCCTTCTGGATACGGGGGTCGACGTGCCCGGGGCGGTCCAGCGCCGGGGACCACGCGAAGGTCCCGGAGGCGAAGACGAGGGCTCCGCTGGGTGCCCGGTACAGGGACGTCTCCTGGTGGCGCAGGGCGCCCTCGCTGTCCCGGTAGGGGGAGTGGGCGAGCAGGATGCGGCCCCGGTGCTCGGGCAGCGCGGTACGCGGGAAGTAGCGGTCGGCCTCGCCCGCCACCAGGCCCTCGATCTCGTCGCCCTCGCCGGCCCCGGTGCCCTCCCACAGCCAGTGCTCGGCGTTCCGCACGACGAGGGGGCTCGGCTCGGGGACTCTTCCCGCGTACTGGATTCCCATCAGCTGCTGCTCCGGGCGGCCCGCCTCGCGCCACAGCGCGGTCTTGCCGTGGCCGCGGCGCTTGAGGCAGGACAGGAAGCGGTCGGGGACGCCGGAGGGGGCGGGGGCGAGCTCGACCTGCCAGTACATGGTGTTCGCCGACAGGAAGACGAGGGAGGTGCCCTGGTCGCGGGCGCGCTCGGCGGCCTTGCGCATGGGCACGGACCAGTACTCGTCGTGGCCGGGGAAGATCAGGCCGCGGTAGCGGGAGGTGTCGATGCGGCCGGCGTGCAGGTCGCGGGCGTCGGCGTAGGCCAGGTCGTAGCCGTAGCGCTCGGCCCAGCGGATGAAGTCGTAGGCGTGCCCGACGTGCAGGGGCAGGCCCTGGCCCGCGTACGGGCGGTCGAAGGAGACGGTGGTGGCGGCGTCCTCCTCGCCGAGGAGCCGGCCCTGCTCGTCCCACGCGTGGTAGAGGCTGGCGCCGGTGCGGCCGTCCTCCGGGTAGAGGTTGTACGCCTGCCAGGTGACGTCCGGGAGCAGCAGCAGGTAGTCGGCCGAGCGGTCGTCGCGGACCGTGAAGGGGACGTGCGTGCGGTGGCCGTCGGCGCTGGTCAGCACGGCGACGTAGGCGCCGAGGCTCCAGTACTCGGGGATCTGGAGGCGCCAGGACTGCCACCAGTGGTGACAGGAGACCGTGCGCTCGGCGGCCAGCGGGGCGGGCTGGACGATGCCGGAGAGCCGGGGGCTGGTGTCGACCTTGAGGGCGCCGGCGCCGCTGTAGTGGCCGATCCGGTAGACGTACGCGGAGAACTCCTGCGGCGGGTTGACCGTGACGTGGAAGTCGACGGAACCGCCGGGCGAGACGGAGCCCGACGAGGTGAAGCCCTTGATCTGGCGGTTCACGTCGTCGGCGGCGCGGGGTCCCGAGGTGCGGCGGGGCGGCGGGACCTGGGCGCCGGTGGCCGGATCCAGCTCCGCGTACCAGGGGACGACCGTGCCGTCCGCGTCGAGGTACTGGTCGCCGCCGCGCAGCCAGGGCAGCGGGCCCTGGCCGAAGGGGTCCGAGACGGCGTGCGCGAGCGCCCCCGATTCCCAGCGAATCTGCTCCGCCCCCACGTCACATCCCTCCCTCGGTCCCCCGGGACACCTGCTGACCACCGGAACAACGGTGGTGCACCAGCTGTCAGGTCCAGGACCCCAGCACATCACATAACGCACGCACTCCGTCACCGTTCGTCGCGAATTGGCGTGAAACGGAACCTGCTACTCCGTTCGTGGGACCTGTCGGCGGTTCTGCGGGCATCTCGCTCACACCAGCCGTACGGGCTTTTCCGGCCGCACCCCGACGGCGGCGAGCCAGCCGCGCAGCGGGCCGGGGTCGCCGTCCTCGACGAGGCTGAGGACGGGCCCGGTGAGGTCGCTGCGGCGCTTGCCCCCGACGAGCAGGGCGGGGCCGTCCAACCAGTCCAGGCCGGGGGCGGCGCCCGCGGTGTCGACGGCGGCGCAGCAGACCATCGCGGTGACGTGGTCGGCGAGCAGGTCGCGGCCGGTGCGGGGCGGCTGGATGGGGAAGACCGGCAGCGGGTCGCCGGGGTCGCTGCCCCAGGCCGCGCCCTCCGAGGACATGCCGCCGGGGAACTCCTGGCCGTCGCCGAGGACGACGGGCGCGGGCGGCGTGGCCGCCGCGGCCTCGCGGGCCGCCTCGGCGGTGATGCCGGCGGCGAGGGCGTCGGTGCGCTCCTCGTCGCTGCGGCCGTCGTCGGGTCCGGGTGCGCCGGTGTGGGCGACGGCCTCGGCGGCGAGGTGGTCCATGACGCGGGCCAGGGTGGGGCCCGTACGGTCGCCGCCGGAGCGGCGGACGCCCAGGGAGTCCAGGACGCGGTGCAGCCTGGCCGCTTCCGTACGCCACTTGCGGTCGACGACTTCCTCGGGGTACGCCTGCCAGTCGACCGGGGACCAGTCGGGTCCCGGGGTGGCCGGGCCGCCGTGGAAGAGGCGGGCGGCCAGCAGGGAGGTGGCCTCGTCGACGGCGCCCGGCTCCTCCAGGAGGTCGCAGGCGGGGCGCTCGCCGAGCCGGGAGGCGAACCCGTCGGCGAGGCGGTCGCGGCGGGAGAGCTCGGTGAGGGCGGAGACCACTCCGGCGTCGAGCCGGGAGGGCCAGCGGCCCATCCGCCAGGCGGGCAGCGCGACCCGGGTCAGCAGCCGGTCCCAGCCCGCGTAGGCGAGGCCGACCTGCTCCTGGGCGACGATCCGCAGTCCGTAGTCCACGGCCTGGGCACGCTCGGACGCGGCGGCGGCGACGCCCCGCTCCAGCTGCGTGATGTGCTCGCGGCAGGCCGCGAGGAGGATCCGGGAGATCCGGCCCAGCGGCGCCAGCGCGATCCGGCGGGCCACTCCCCCCGGGCCCCGGCCGGGCTTGACGGCGACCGCGACGGCCGCGTCCAGGCCCCGTACGAAACGGCGGGCGCCGGCTATGTCGGGGTGCGCGGAGGGGCCCGTACCGGCGACGACCGGGGCGAGGACGGCACGCAGCTCGGCGACGCGCATCCACCACAGGAAGGGCGAGCCGATCACCAGGACCGGGGCGGTGGGCCCGGAGGCGGGGGCCGTGGGCCCGGAGGCGGGGGCTGAGGTGGCAGGCCCGGACGCGGGGGCGGTGGGCCCGGTGCGTATGGACTCGGCCGACCGGGACTCCGCATCGGCGCGACGGGCCTCGGGGCGGCCCGCTGCGCGCACGGCGGCGTGCGAGCGGTCCTCCAGCCAGCTGTCGCAGTCCGGGGTCAGGGCTATCGCGGACGGTGCGGGGACGTCGAGGCGCTCGGCCAGGTCCCGCACGAGGCGGTAGAGGTCGGGGGCGGACGTCTCGGACAGCTCCACCGTGGGCGTCACGGCCGGCCGGGCCCTCGTCACAACGGCAGCGACCGACAGAGCGACCAGCAGCACCACGAGCGCGACCGCGGACACCGCCCAGCGGGCCACGTCCCAGCCCTCGCCCGCGAGCCGCCCGGACGCCCCTCCGGCCAGCAGCACGACGGCCGCGGCCGTCGGCAGCAGGGCCAGGGTCAGCGCCCGGCTGCGCACCCGCAGCACGGCGAGCGCACGCTCCCGCGCGGCTTGCGCGCCCTGCTCCGCACCCAGGACACCCGAGGCACGCGACGAACTCGAACCACCAGAACCTGAAGAACCGGACCGAGAATCGGGGCCAGTGGAACTGGCACCGGAATCAGACACACCGGACACGACCGGATTCACCCCCTCTGCCCTGCGACGGGTTGCTCACTCCATCCACTGTGGCACCCGCCACTGACATCGCAATGTCGGTGGGCCAAGTGCCGGAACGCTTGCGCGGCACCCTAGTTGGGGCTTCGGCACGAGTCATCCGGATGGGCGAGCCGTCACTCGATGGAATGGCTTTGGGTAAAGGTGCTGACACGGGGCCGGGGGCGAGGGAGTCCCGGGTGCGCGACAGCCGGGGTCCGGTCGGACCC
>NZ_JBSGZD010000127.1:0-20484 GCF_053610825.1 Streptomyces sp. NPDC054863
GCGGTGCTTCGGCGCCGCCGCACAGGCATTTCCGCGTGCGGGAGGGGCGTGGGGTGGGTGCGGGGCGGGTGGATGCGGGTCGGAGGGGTGCGTGCCGGGCGGGCCGCGTCCGTGACCTTGACAGGGCGGGAGTATCTGACGGACAGTCAGAAACCTTCCTTCGTACGTTCCTTCCGTACGTCCGGACGACCCGCCGGAGGGCATCGCCGTGCACCTCGCACCGACCGGGCGCCAGCAGCGGCTGCGCGCCAAACTCCGTTCGTACTTCCGTGACGTGATGCCGGAAGGGCCGCCGGACGAACCGGGCGCCCAGCGGGCCCTGCTGCGGAGGATCGGCGCCGACGGGATGCTCGGGATCGGCTGGCCCGTGGCGTACGGGGGCCAGGGGCGCGGCCCCGACGAGCAGTTCGTCTTCTTCGACGAGGCGTACCGGGCGGGCGCGCCCGTCTCGATGGTCACGCTCAACACCGTCGGCCCCACCCTGATGAAGTACGGGACGCAGCAGCAGAAGGACTTCTTCCTGCCGCGGATCCTGCGCGGCGAACTCGTCTTCGCCATCGGCTACAGCGAGCCGGAGGCCGGCACGGACCTGGCGGCGCTGCGCACGCGGGCCGTGCGGGAGGGCGGGAGCGACGGCGACTGGCTGATCGACGGACAGAAGGTCTTCACCAGCAACGCCCAGAACGCGGACTGGATCTGGCTCGCCTGCCGGACCGATCCCGAGGCCCCCAAACACCGGGGGATCTCGATCGTGCTGGTGCCGGCGGACGCGCCCGGCTTCTCGTGGACGCCGATCGAGACCGTGGGCGGGCTGACCACCACCGCCACGTACTACGACGGGATCCGGGTGCCCGCCGGGAACCTCGTGGGGGAGGAGAACGGCGGCTGGGGGCTGATCACCAACCAGCTCAACCACGAGCGCGTCGCCCTCGCCGCGATCGGCATGCAGGCCGAGGACGCCTGCGCCGAGGCACTGGCGTACGCCCGTACTCCGGACCCCGATACGGGCGAAAGGCCTGGTGACAGGGCATGGGTACGGGCCCGGCTGGCCGAGGCGCACGCCCGTCTTTCGATGGTGCGGCTGCTGAACTGGCGGCTGGTGGGGGACGTGGGCGCGGGGGCGCTGGCACCCGGCGACGCGAGCGGCGTGAAATTCGTGGGAACCGAAAGCGCGGTCGCGGTCTATCAGATGTGTCAGGAGATCGTGGGCGACGCCGCGGTGGTGAGGACGGGGTCGCCGGGGGTGTTCGGGGACGGGGAGCTGGAGCGGATGAACAGGGCGGCGCAGATCAACACGTTCGGGGGCGGGGTCAGTGAGGTGCAGCGGGAGATCGTCGCGACGATGCGGCTCGGGATGAGGAGGGGGAAGCGGTGAGGGAGCAGCCCGGGACCGGGGAACTCGACGGACTGCTGGCGCGTTTGAAGGAGTACGAGGGGCAGGCGGCGGCCACCTCGGGAGTGGGCAAGGACCTGGTCAACGAGCCGATGATCAGGCATTGGTGCGAGGCGACGGGGGACGGCAACCCGGCGTACGAGGGGCCGGGGGCGATAGCCCCGCCGACGATGCTCCAGGCCTGGACGATGGGCGGACTGTCCGGGCACACGGACCGTTCGGCGGCGTACGAAGGGCTGTTCGCGCTCCTCGACGGCGCGGGCTGCACCTCGGTGGTGGCGACCGACTGCGAGCAGGAGTACGTACGGGACCTGCGGCCGGGGGACCGGGTCACCTTCGACGCGGTCATCGAATCGGTGTCGGCGCGCAAGACGACGAAGCTGGGCAGCGGGTACTTCGTCACGACGCGGATGGATGTGTACGGGGCGGGGGAGCTGGCGGGGACGCACCGATTCCGGATCCTCAAGTACGCGCCCGCCCGTAAGGAGCAGGAGAAGCCGCGGCCGGAGCAGGGGAAGCGGCGGCCGGACCCGGGGAAGCCGGAGCGGGAGCAGCCTGAGCAGGGGAAGCCTGAGCAGGGGAAGCCTGAGCAGGTAAGTCCCGCGCTGCGGCCCCGGCCGGTGGTCAACCGGGACAACGCCGGTTTCTGGGAGGGGGTTTCCGCGCACAGGCTGCTCATCCAGCGGTGCGAGGAATGCGCGACGCTGCGGTTCCCCTGGCTGCCGGGGTGCAACGCGTGCGGCTGCGCACGGTGGGACACCGTCGCGGCGACGGGCGAGGGGACGGTCTTCTCGTACGTGGTGATGCACCATCCGGCGTTCCCGGCCTTCGACCCTCCCTATGCGGTGGCACTCGTCGAGCTGGCGGAGGGCGTGCGGATGATCAGCAATGTGGTCGGAGCGGCGCCCGACGAGGTGCGGATCGGGATGCGGGTGCGGGCGGAGTTCCGCCGCTTCGACGCGGAGCTGGAGCTTCCGGTGTTCCGGGCGGTCGTGGGCGGAGGTGAGGCAGATGGACTTCACACCGACTGAGGAGCAGCAGGCCGCGCGGGACCTGGCGGCGCGGATCTTCGGCGACCTGTCGACGCACGAGCGGCTGACGGCGGCCGGGACGGGTACGGACGCCGAGCTGTGGAAGCGGCTGGTCGGGGCGGGACTGCTCGAAGCGGTCGAGGAGATCGGTCTGCTGGGCCTGGTGCTGCTGCTGGAGGAGCAGGGGCGGACCACCGCGCAGGTGCCGTTCGCGGCCACGGCCGTCTGCGGGCTGCTCGCGTTGGGTGCGTATGGGACGGAAAAACAGCAGGAAACGATGGGTCCTGGCCTTCGAAACGGCTCGGTTGTGGCCGTAGGTGCATTTTCAGCCACCGGCCCGGGACCCGTTCGGGCGTCCGCCGGAGAAAACTCGCACGGGAGTGCGCTTTCCGGGACCGTGCCGGTGGTGCCGTGGTTGCGGGACGCCACCCATGTGGTGGTGCCGGACGTGGACCGGGCGCTGTGGATCGTACGGACGGGGAGTGCGGGGGTCGCCGTCGACCCGGTCGGGACGACCGCGCCCTGGTCGGCGGGGCGGCTCACGCTGAGCGGGGCCCGGGGCGAACGGCTGGGCGGGCCAGGACCGGAGGCGTACGAGCGGATCAGGGGCGCGGCGCGGATCGCCTTCGCCGGGCTGCAGGCCGGGGTGTGCGCGGGTTCGGTGGCGCGGGCCGTGGCGTACACCTCGGAGCGCGAGCAGTTCGGGCGACCGCTGTCCACGAAGCAGGGGGTCCAGTTGCGGGCCGCCGACGCGCACATGGACACCGAGGCGATCCGGGTCACCGCGTACGAGGCGGCCTGGCGGTACGACCAGGCCCTGCCCCATGCGACGCATGCGCTCACCGCCGCCTGGTGGGCTTCGGAGGCGGGCCGGCGGGTGGTGCACGCGGGACAGCATCTGCACGGCGGCGTGGGGGCCGATGTGGAGTACCCGGTGCACCGGCACTTCCTGTGGGGACGGCAGCTCGACGCTTACCTGGGAGGCGGCGGTCAAGTACTGGAAGAGCTGGGCGACTTGCTGATCGAGGAAGGGGCCGGGACATGAAGGCCGGTGAGGAACTGCCGCCGCTGGAGATAGCGGTGACCCGCACCCTGATCGTGGCCGGGGCCGTCGCCTCCCGCGACTACCAGGACGTGCACCACGACGCCGAGGCCGCGCGGGAGAAGGGGTCGCCGGACATCTTCATGAACATCCTGACGACGAACGGCCTGGTGGGGAGGTACGTGACGGACAGCCTCGGTCCACGAGTGCGGCTGCGGGCGGTGCGGATCAGGCTGGGCGCCCCCAACTACCCGGGAGACACGATGGTGTTACGGGGCACGATCACGGAGGCGGACGAGGCCGCGGGCACGGCGGAGATCCGTGTCGTCGGCACCAACGGCATCGGCCACCACGTCACCGGCACGGTGAAGGTCGGGCCTGCCCCGGCCTCCGGGCCCGCCCCGGCCGTCGACGCGGCCTCATCCGCTGCCCCGGCCTCTGCCTCTGCCTCTGCCCCGGCCCCGCCTTCCTGCCCGGCCGCCCCGTCCGCCGGTCCGGTCGCTGCCCGGGAGGGGGCCGTATGAGCATCCGCAGGGCCGACAGCCTCGGTGGGAAGGCCGCCGTGGTGGGGATCGGGGCCACCGAGTTCTCCAAGGACTCCGGGCGCAGTGAGCTGAAGCTGGCCGTGGAGGCGGTCCACACGGCCCTCGACGACGCCGGGCTCACCCCCGCCGACGTCGACGGCATGGTCACCTTCACGATGGACACCAGTCCCGAGATCACCGTCGCGCAGGCGGCCGGGATCGGTGAGCTGTCCTTCTTCTCACGCGTCCACTACGGCGGCGGTGCGGCCTGCGCGACCGTGCAGCAGGCGGCGCTGGCGGTGGCGTCCGGGGTGGCCGAAGTGGTCGTCTGCTACCGGGCGTTCAACGAGCGGTCCGGGCGGCGGTTCGGTTCCGGGGTGCAGCGGCGGGAGCCCTCCGCGGAGGGGGCGGCGCTCGGCTGGGCGCTGCCGTTCGGGCTGCTCACGCCCGCTTCGTGGGTGGCGATGGCGGCGCAGCGCTATCTGCACACGTACGGGCTGACTCCGGAGGCGTTCGGGCACGTCGCCGTCACCGACCGGCGGCACGCGGCGCGCAATCCGGCCGCGTACTTCTACGAGAAGCCGATCACGCTCGCCGACCATGCGGCCTCGCGGTGGATCGTGGAGCCGCTGCGGCTGCTCGACTGCTGTCAGGAGACCGACGGCGGCCAGGCGATCGTGGTGACCTCCGCCGAGCGGGCCCGGGACCTCGCGCAGCCGCCTGCGGTCATCGTCGCCGCAGCTCAGGGCGCCGGGCGTGGGCAGGAGCAGATGACCAGCTTCTACCGGGACACCCTGGCCGGCCTGCCGGAAATGGGTGTGGTGGCGCGGCAGTTGTGGCAGTCCTCCGGGCTCGCGCCGTCCGAGATCGACGTGGGGATCCTCTACGACCACTTCACTCCTTTCGTGCTGATGCAGCTGGAGGAGTTCGGGTTCTGCGAGCCGGGCGAGGCGGCCGGGTTCGTGGCGGCGGACGCGCTGCCGCTCAACACGCACGGGGGGCAGCTCGGCGAGGCGTACCTGCACGGGATGAACGGGATCGCGGAGGCCGTCCGGCAGGTGCGCGGCACCTCGGTGAACCAGGTGCCCGGTGCGGCCAGGACGCTGGTGACGGCGGGCACCGGGGTTCCCACATCCGGGTTGATCCTGGGCGCGGATTGCTGACCGGCCCGGCGTGCGTCGTGGACTCGGACACTGAATGACCGTTAGATCAGCTTATGTACCGATTCGTTGGGTCTATGTACGTACGGAAATGGTCTCCCGGGCGACTGATCGGCCTCGCGGGGGCGCTGTTCGCCCTCCTGGTCTCGCTGGCGCTGCCCGCGCCCGGGTCGGCAGTGGCCCAGCCGGGTCCGGCCAGGCCCGCGCCGGCGGCGCAGCAGGGGGCAGCACCGCAGGGGGCAGCACCGCAGGGCGGAGCGCAGTCGGGTGCAGCGCGGCCCGGCGCGGTGACGCCCTACTCCGGCAGGCCCGTGCATTTCAACGGCTGGGCCTTCGACACCTGTGAGGCCCCCTCCCGGGCCACCATGAAGGCCTGGCGCCGGGCCTCTCCGTACCGGGCCGTCGGCGTCTACTTCGGCGGCAGGGCGCGCGGCTGCGCCCGGCAGAAGAACCTCAACAAGCAGTGGATCAAGTCGGTCGACCGGATGGGCTGGTTCCTGCTCCCGATCTACGTCGGCTCCCAGGCGCCCTGCGTGTACGTGAAACACAAGCGCGGGTACGTCATCGGCCGGGACCCGTGGCAGGAGGGCACCGCCGAGGCGCGGGACGCGGTGAAACGGGCCAAGTGGCACGGCATGATCCCCGGCAGCACGCTCTACCTCGACATGGAGGCGTACGACATCGGCGACCGCGGCTGTGCCGCGCGGACCCTGAGCTTCGTCCGTGCCTGGAACCGGGAGCTCCGCAAGCACCGCTACTTCCCCGGCTACTACAGCAGTGCGGACTCCGGCATCCGCCACCTGGAACAGGCCAGGAAGCAGGGGGTCGAGGACCTGCCGACGGCTCTCTGGTTCGCCCGCTGGGGAAAGAAGCCCTCGGTCACCAAGGAGCCCTCCCTGAACTCCCGCGCCTGGGCGCCGCACCGCCGCATCCACCAGTACGCGGGCAACGTCAAGGAGACGTGGGGCGGGCACCGCCTGAACATCGACCGCAACCGGATCGACGCGCTGGTGGCCCGCACCTGGGAGTGATCTCCTCCGGATGTGGGAGCGCCGTGCGCAGGACCGGGTGCGGGGTGGTGCGCCGGGCCGTGCTCCCCGTGCCCGACCCTGACATTCCCCCGGCCCCCCTCCACCTTCAGGAGGTGGGGCCTGCCCTACCCCTACAACCTGAGGCGGACATGCCTTCGGGACCTGGGGCCGATCCCCGGCGCGGTCGCCGCTCATAGCGTGGAACACATGACCACGCCTGTCTGCACCAGCGCATCCAAGGCCGCCACCGGGCACGCCGGGCACGCCGTGAACCCCGGACGAACCGGGCACGCCTCCTCCTTCACCGGCTACCCGTCGTTCTCCAGCTACGTCCGGGCCCGCGGGCCCGTCCTGCTGCGCACCGCGCGCTCGCTGACCGCGAACCCGTGCGATGCCGAGGACCTGCTGCAGACCGCGCTGACCAAGACGTACGTCGCCTGGGAGCGCATCGAGGACCACCGGGCCCTGGACGGCTACGTGCGCCGGGCGCTGGTCAACACCCGCACCTCCCAGTGGCGCAAGCGCAAGGTCGACGAGTTCGCCTGCGAGGAGCTGCCCGAGCCGAGCACCGGCTCCACAGCGCCCGCCCCTGACCCCGCCGAGCAGCAGGTGCTGCACGACGCGATGTGGCGCGCGGTGATGAAGCTCCCCGACCGGCAGCGCGCCATGGTCGTCCTCAGGTACTACGAGGACCTGAGCGAGGTGCAGACCGCCGAGGTCCTCGGCGTCTCCGTCGGTACGGTCAAGAGCGCGGTCTCCCGTGCGCTGGGCAAGCTGCGCGAGGATCCGGAACTGACCCCCGTCCGCTGACCCCCGTCCACTGACCCCGTCCGCCGACTCCGTCCGTCGACTCCGTCCGTCGACTTCGGCCCACCCGTCCGCCGACTCCGGCTCACCGGGTCCGCCGACTCCGGCGCTCCGTGTCCGTCGGCCCCGGTCCACCGGCCCGATTTCCCGTCCATGATTCGCTGACCGGCCAAGACGTCTCGTTTTCGGCCTGCTTTTTTTGGTTACTCCCAGGTAGTGACATACCGCCGGGTACGCGCGCAGAATCGGCCAGACACGCACTGCCGCCATCCAGGCATCCAGTGCCACGTGCCGCCATATCGCGCGCCCACCGGGAGGACGCCGTGCTCAGCACCATGCAGGACGTATCGCTGACCGTGACCCGCATCCTGAAGCACGGGATGACCATCCATGGAAAGTCGCAGGTCACGACCTGGACGGGGGAACCGGAGCCGGAGCGCCGCAGTTTCGCGGAGATCGGTGAGCGCGCCACCCGCCTCGCGAACGCCCTGCGCGACGAGCTCGGAGTCGTCGGCGACCAGCGGGTAGCGACTCTGATGTGGAACAACTCGGCCCACGTCGAGGCGTATTTCGCGATCCCCTCCATGGGCGCCGTGCTCCACACCCTCAACCTGCGGCTCCCGGCCGAGCAGCTGATCTGGATCGTCAACCACGCCGCCGACCGCGTGGTCATCGCCAACGGCAGCCTCCTCCCCCTGCTGGCCCCGCTCCTCCCGCACCTGCCGTCCATCGAGCACGTGGTCGTGGCGGGCCCCGGTGACCGGTCGCTGCTCGACGGCTGCACCCCGCGCGTCCACGAGTACGAGGAACTGATCGCGGACCGCCCGACGACCTTCGACTGGCCGGACATCGACGAGCGTTCCGCCGCCGCCCTCTGCTACACCTCCGGCACCACCGGCGACCCCAAGGGCGTCACGTACTCCCACCGCTCCATCTACCTGCACTCCATGCAGGTCAACATGGCCGAGTCGATGGGTCTGACCGACAAGGACACCACCCTGGTCGTGGTGCCCCAGTTCCACGTGAACGCCTGGGGCCTGCCGCACGCCACCTTCATGACCGGCATCAACATGCTGATGCCCGACCGCTTCCTGCAGCCCGCCCCGCTCGCCGAGATGATCGAGCGCGAGCGCCCCACGCACGCCGCCGCCGTTCCCACCATCTGGCAGGGCCTGCTCGCCGAGGTCACCGCCAACCCGCGCGACCTCAGCTCGATGGCCCAGGTCACCATCGGCGGTGCGGCCTGCCCGCCGGCCCTCATGGAGGCGTACGACCGGCTGGGCGTCCGGCTCTGCCAGGCCTGGGGCATGACGGAGACCTCGCCGCTCGGCACGATGGCGCACCCGCCGGCCGGCCTCACCGCCGAACAGGAGTGGCCGTACCGCGTCACGCAGGGGCGGCTGCCGGCGGGCGTCGAGGCCCGGCTGAGCGGCCCGGCGGGCGAGACCCTGCCGTGGGACGGCGAGTCGGCCGGTGAGCTGGAGGTGCGCGGTCCGTGGATCAGCGGCGCGTACTACGGTGGCGCGGGCGGCGAGGACTTCCGCCCCGAGGACAAGTTCAGCGCGGACGGCTGGCTGAAGACCGGCGACGTCGGCGTGATCAGCGCGGACGGCTATCTGACCCTCACCGACCGGGCCAAGGACGTCATCAAGTCCGGCGGCGAGTGGATCTCCAGCGTCGATCTGGAGAACGCACTGATGGCCCATCCCGAGGTCGTCGAGGCGGCGGTCGTCGCCGTCCCGGACGAGAGGTGGGGCGAGCGCCCGCTGGCCACCGTCGTCCTCAGGGAAGGCGCCACCGCCTCGTACGCGGACCTGCGTGACTTCCTCGCGCAGAACGTGGCCAAGTGGCAGTTGCCGGAGCGCTGGGCGCTGGTTCCTGCGGTGCCGAAGACGAGCGTCGGCAAGTTCGACAAGAAGGTGATCCGCAAGAGCTACGCGGACGGCGCGCTGGACGTCACGCAGCTGTAGAACGGCAGCCTGCATGTCGCGCAGCTGTGGGCGGCAGTACGGACGGGCAAGGCGAAGGGGACTGTTTCACGTGAAACAGTCCCCTTCGCCGCGTGTGGATGTTTCACGTGAAACAACCGCACGCGGCGATCAGTTGGTGCCGATCTTCGCCAGCAGGTCCACGATCCGGCCCTGCACCTCGTTGCTCGTGGAGCGCTCCGCGAGGAAGAGGACCGTCTCGCCCGAGGACAGCCGGGGGAGTTGCGCCTGGTCGAGCCCCGCGGAGGTGTAGACGACCAGCGGGGTGCGGTTCAACTGCCCGTTGGCGCGCAGCCAGTCGACGATGCCGGCCCGGCGGCGGCGTACCAGCATCAGATCCATGACGACCAGGTTCGGCCGCATCTGGGTGGCGAGGTTGACCGCCTCGGTGTCGGTCGCGGCACGCGCGACCTGCATGCCGCGCCGCTCCAGGGTGGCGGTCAGCGCGAGCGCGATCTCCTCGTGCTCCTCGATGAGCAGGACCCGCGGCGGGTGCTGTTCGCTGTCGCGCGGGGCGAGCGCCTTGAGGAGGACGGCCGGGTCCGCGCCGTACGCCGCTTCCCGGGTCGCCTGCCCCAGACCGGCCGTGACCAGCACCGGGACCTCGGCGGCCACGGCCGCCTGACGCAGCGACTGGAGCGCGGTACGGGTGATCGGCCCGGTCAGCGGGTCCACGAACAGTGCGGCAGGGAAGGCGGCGATCTGCGCGTCGACCTCGTCGCGGGAGTGCACGATCACCGGCCGGTAGCCCCGGTCGCTGAGCGCCTGCTCCGTGGAGGCGTCCGGCGCGGGCCACACCAGCAGCCTGCGCGGGTTGTCCAGCGGCTCCGGGGGAAGCTCGTCGTCCACGGGCCGCGGGACCGGCCGGTTGGCGACCTCGACGGCGCCGCCGGGACCGTCCAGCGGCTCGGGGCCCTCGCTGCCCTCGTCGGGGGCCTCTATGGCGTACGCACGCCCTTCGGACGCCGTCGGGATGAGCTGCGGGGCGTCCGGGCCGGTGGACGTGGCACCCGTGGGCGCGGTGCCGGTGGACACGGCGCCGCCCGTACCGCTCTCGTACGCACCTGCCTGCGCGCCGGTCCGAGAGCCGGCCGGGCCCTGCTGGGGGCTGCCCTGCGGGTGCGGGCGGGCGGCGGGCTCGGCCGGGGGCGCGATCGCTGCCGCCGCCGGGCGTTCCGCCTCCGACGGCGTGGCCAGCCTGCGGCGGCGGCCCGAGCCCAGCGTCTGGTTCTGCTGCTGTGCGATCTGCTGCGCGAACGGCATGCCCTGCCCGAGCGTACGCACGCTGAAGGCACGCCCCTGGGTCGAGTGCGTCGCCTCGGAGGGCTGCGGCAACGGCTGCGGCTGGGACGGAGTGTGCGGCTGCGCCTGCGGGAGCGGCTGGGCCTGCGGCTCCGGGTTGGCGATCTTGGCGGTGGGCGTGGGCCAGCCGGCGTGCGCCGCCTGCTCGTGGGGCACCTGGGCCGGTACGTCGCCTGAGCGGCCGGGCGTACGGTCCGCCTCGGCGGGCGGCAGTGCGAACGGGCTGCGCGCGCTCTCCGCCTCTGCGGCCGGAGCGGTGGCCAGCGCCCGCCGGGCCCGGCGGCCGCCGGAGGCGCCGCTGCCGACGCTCGCACCGGACTGACCGCCCTGGCCGGGGGACTGGCCCTGGCCCTGGCTTTGCGCGTGTGCCTGGCCCGGGAACTGCGCGGCGCCCGCGGAGGCGAACACCTGGCCGTGCCCGGAGGTGTCGTCGGCGGACGGATCACCGCTGCTCGCGGAGCCGGTGCCGTTGTCCACGGGGGCATTTCCGGTGCCGGGCATGGCAGAGGCCTCGGAGCCCGGCGGCCGGCGGTCGGCCGGATCCGTCTGGCCCGCGCCGCCTGTCTGACCCGCTTGGCCCGCGCCCTGCCTCGCGGGCGGCAGTGCGGGCATCGCACCGCCGTCACGGCGCCCCGCGGGGAACTGCGTCTCGGTGGCCTGTGCGGGAAGTCCCAGAGGAGGAACGCCCGCCGCCTGGCTCTGGGGAACTCCCTGCGGAGGCACGGCTTGCCCCAGCGCCGCACGCCCGGCCGCGCCCTCGCCGGCCGTCACCACGGAACCCTCGGCCGGACCGTCGACCGGCTTCGCGGGTGCGGGCAGCGCCAGGGCCCGGCCGTCACCGGCGTGACCGGTGGCGCCTGCGCCCGTACCGGTGCCTGCACTTGCGCCTGCACCCGTGCTCGTACGGGCGTCACCGGCCGACGACGACGGAGTTCCGCCGCCTTCGGCCGGTCCCTCGGCAGGACTCGGCCGTCCGCGCCTGCGGCCCGTACCGCCGCCACCGGCGCCACCGGATCCCTCGCCCGTTCCCTGCGCCGGAATCAATTCCTGCTGCTGGTGCTCGTCGGCCGGCCCGCGCCGGGCGCGCCGCCGCCCGCTCGGGGCGGCCTGGGGAGCGGTCTGCGAGGCAGCAGTCTCCGCCCCCGCGCCGGGCTCAGCCGTGTTCCCGTCCGCATCGAGGAACGCGTCGGTCGAGGACCGCCTGGCCCGCCGTCCGCTGCCCTGCTGGGCCGGTACCGAGGCCGTCGTACCGGGACTGCCCACGGTGTCCCCGGCACTCGGAACAGGATCCGGGGCACCAGGAGCCGACTCGGCAACAGCCGGGGCAGCCGGAGCTGGGGCGGCAAGAGCCGGGTCAGCAACGGCCGGGTCAGCAACAGCACTGGCCGGGGCGGCAGGATCCGAAGCCCCCGAGCCCGCCCCCAACGGCACCTCCAGCACGTACGCGCTGCCGCTCATGCCCGGCACCTCGTGCGTCTGCAGCACCCCGCCGTGCGCCGCGACGATGCCGCGCACGATCGGCTCGTGCACCGGGTCGCCGCCCGCGTACGGCCCGCGCACCTCGAAGCGCACGACCTCGCCGCGCTGTGCGGCGGCCACCACGATCGTCGAGTCGACGTAACCCCCGCCCGCCGCAGCGGCCGGAGCCTTGCCGGTGGAGTCCACCCCCGCCACGTCCGCCACCAGGTGCGCGAGCGCCGTCGCCAGACGGCCGCCGTCCACCTCGGCCTCGATCGGCGGCGCGTGCACGGCGAACTGGGCGCGCCCGGGACCGATCAGCTCGACCGCCCCCTCGACGGCAGCCGCGACGACCCCGTCCACCAGGACGTTCGCCTTGACCAGCGGCTCGGTCCCGGCGATCAGCCGCTGGAAGCCCAGCACGTTGTCGACGAGCGTCGTCATGCGCGCGTATCCGGCGGACAGGTGGTGCAACACCTGATTGGCCTCGGGCCACAGCTGTCCTGCCGGGTCGGAGGCCAGCGTGCCGAGCTCACCGCGCAGTTCCTCCAGCGGGCCGCGCAGCGAGCCGCCCAGGACGGCGCTCAACTGGGCGTGCTGTCCGGCCAGTTCCTCGTACCGCTCCCGGCCGAGCGCGACCTCCGCGTCGTACCGCTCACGCGTCGTGGCCAGTTCCTCGGTGTGCCGGGCGATCTCCTCGGCGTGCCGGGCGACCTGCCGGTCCAGCTCCTCCGCGTGCTGGGCGATCTGCTCCTCGTACGGCCGGCGGTCGGTGAACGTCATCACCGCGCCCACCAGCTGGTCCCCGTCGCGCACGGGCGCGGTCGTCAGGTCGACCGGCACCTGCTTGCCGTTCTTCGCCCACAGCACCTGCCCGCGCACCCGGTGCTTGCGCCCGGACTTCAGGGTGTCGGCGAGCGGCGAATCCTCGTACGGGAACGGCGTCCCGTCGGCCCGTGAATGCACGGCGAGCGCATGCAGCTCCTTGCCGCCCAGGTCACTGGCCCTGAATCCCAGTATCTGCGCGGCGGCCGGGTTGGCGAGGACGATCCGTCCGTCGTTGTCGGTGCCCACCACGCCCTCGGACGCGGCGCGCAGGATCATCTCGGTCTGCCGCTGCGAACGGGCCAGTTCGGCCTCGGTGTCGACGGTGCCCGACAGGTCCCGTACGACGAGCATCAACAGCTCGTCCCCGGTCAGCGAAGTGGAACCGGCCGGCCGGTCCATGGAGAAGGCGTCCCGCCCGTCCGCCAGGTTCGCGCTGGTCACCTCGACGGGGAACTCGCTCCCGTCGGTGCGCCGCGCGGTCATCCGGGTCGGCTTGGTGCGCCCCTGGGCGTCGGCGTTGTCGGGCCGGCGCATCGATCCCGGGATCAGCTTGGAGTCGAACTCCGGCAGCAGGTCGAGCAGCCCGCGACCGACGAGTGCGGTGCCCGGGGTCTCGAAGGTTTCCAGGGCGATGGTGTTGGCGTTGACGACGGTTCCGTTGCAATTGACGAGCAACAGCCCGTCCGGAAGCGCATCGAGTATCGCTGCGAGGCGAGCAGCGCCTCGGGATGGCCTGCTGCTCACAACGACGGTTCCTCCCTGATTACTGCACCTTGCCCGGGCGAACCCGCCCGGTCGGCGATCCTCCGGCGGCCCCAATTTTTCCCCTCGGGCCGCGCGTTGTCACTGGAGGGAGTCTAAAGGCTGGGAATACGGGCGTGACGGCGGATGAGAGGGGGAGCTGCTGCAGAGCTGTGCCTGCCCACGATGCGGATCTTCACGCCCTGCGGAGCGGATCTTCCCCGGACACGGAGTGGATCTACGTCGGAGACGGGGCGGATCGCGGAGTGGATCTACGCCATCGGACCGGAGTGGATCTACGCCGGACCGGAGTGGATCTACGCCGGGCCGAGGACGGCCGAAGGGGGTTCCCCTCAGGCACGCGGTGGACCTGCATCAGGCCCGGAGCGGATCCGCGGGTCGGGTGCGGAAGTGCTTTGCCCTGGTGCCCGATCGCCTAGTACCGTGGGGTGCGATTGGTGACACCGCGCAATGCTGTGCCATCATCTGCAACGCACCTACTCGCGATCGCGCAGGCGATGGCGTACGTGGGTCGTGCTGGAGGCGTCGCCTAGTCCGGTCTATGGCGCCGCACTGCTAATGCGGTTTGGGTCTTAAAGCCCATCGAGGGTTCAAATCCCTCCGCCTCCGCCAGCACATCGGAGCCCCGGTCCACCAGGACCGGGGCTTCGGCCGTTCTCGGGGTGTTTGCGCAGGTGGGGCCGGGTGCACGCAATGGATTTCGCATGACGGCGCAGGTCATGTAATGTTCTTCTTGCAACGCCGACGGGGCGGGAAACGGCCCGGAAGCACAGCGACAAGCACTCGTAGCTTAACGGATAGAGCATCTGACTACGGATCAGAAGGTTGCAGGTTCGAATCCTGCCGAGTGCACAGCCGAGAAGCCCCCCGGACATCGTCCGGGGGGCTTCTTTCATGTGCGGGTGGAGCCGGACTGCCAGGTCCAGGCGGCGATGCCGACCCGGTTGCGGGCCTTCAGCTTCGACTGGATGTTGGCGATGTGGGTCTTGGCCGTGCCCGGTGAGATGAAGAGGCGGGCGGCGATTTCCGCGTTGGTGAGGCCTTCGGCGACCAGGCGGGCTATTTCTTCCTCGCGGGGGGTGAGCGGGGAGGGCCGGCCGGGTGCGGGCGCGGGGGCCTCGGGCGGGGGCGGGGTGAGGGACTGCAGGAGGCGGACGGTGATCTGGGGGCTGATCAGGACGTCACCGGACATGGCGGCGCGTACGCCCTCGATCAGAAGAGCGGGCCCGGAGCGTTTCAGGAGGAAGCCGCAGGCGCCGTCGCGGAGCGCCGTACGGACGTAGTCGTCGTGGTCGAACGTGGTGATGACGAGTACGGGGATGGGATCCACCGCGTCGGGGCCGGCCAGCCGGCGGGTGACTTCCAGGCCGTCCAGACCCGGCATGCGGATGTCGGCCAGGACCAGGTCGGGGCGTAGTGAACGGGCCAGCTCGACGGCGGTGGTGCCGTCGGCGGCCTCCGCGATCACCGTCATGTCCGGCTGGGAATCGAGGATCAGGCGGAAGCCCGAGCGGATGTCGGCCTGGTCGTCGGCGAGCAGGATGCGGATCACCTGTGCTCCGGGTGGGCTGGAGGGGGCTGTGGGGACTTCAGAGGCTGTTGTGGGGACTTCAGGGGTTGCAGGGGCTGGAGGGGCTGCACGGGCTTGAGGGGGAGCACGGCGGTGAGGTGCCAGCCGGTGGGGTGGGGGCCGGTGGTGAGGGTGCCGCCGAGGGCGCGGGTGAGCTCGGTGAGGGCGGGGATGCCTCGGCCGCCGTGCCCGTGGGGGCGGGCTCTGGGGCGGAGGGTGCGGGTGGTGCGGTGGGGGCCTGTGTCGTTGGTGACGCGGAGTTCGAGGGTGCTGGGGCCCGGGGTGAGGGTGATGTCCGCCCGGGTGGCGGCCGGGGCGTGTCGGCGGATGTTGGTGAGGGCTTCGACGGCTATCCGGTACACGGCAGCGCCTGTCTCGCGGGGCAGGGTATCGGGGAGGCCGTGGGGCATGTGGAGATGTGCCGGGGTGGGGCCCGCTGCGGTGAAGTCGGCGGTGAGGACGGGGAGCTGGGCGACGGTGGGCAGAGGGGCGGTGGCGCCTGCCGGGCGGGGCGTGGGGTCGAGCATGTCCAGGGTGCGGTCCATGGCGGACAGGGCGTTCAGGCCGGCCTTCTCGATGCGCTCCAGGGCGAGTACGGCCTGGGTGGGGTCGGTGGCCGCGACGAAGCGGGCCGCCTGGGCCTGGACGACGATGCCGCTGATGTCGTGGGCCACGAAGTCGTGCAGGTCCCGGGAGAGTTGACGCCGCTGGTCGTGGCGGGCCTCGGTGACCGCGCGGCGGCGGAGGCGTTCCTGGCGCCGGAAGTGGGTGCCCAACGCGAGGGCGGCCAGGGCCGGGAGCAGCCAGAAGGCGGTGATGCCGGCGCCTTCCAGGAGGGAGGAGGCATCGGCCAGGGGGAGCGGCCACAGGGCGACAGCTAGGGCTGCCAGAGCCACGGTGGGGCGCAGTTCCCGAGGCCGGGACCAGCGGGCAACGGCGGCGATCAAGGGCAGCAGCAGGGCTGTTGTCACCAGCTTCCCGAGCGAACCCGGCTCTGCTTCCGGTCCCGGTGAGGCGAAAGCGAGGGAGGAGAGGAGGGAGAGGGCCGCGCTCGTGGCGGTGAGTACGGAGGGGTCCGGTATGGGGGTGGGTGTGGCGAGTGTGGCGTGAGTGGTGGGTGTGGTGGGGCGTCGGCGGGCCAGGGGCCGTCCGGTGCGTACGAGAGCGGTTGTTGCCAGCAGTACGGCTGTGGCATCAAGTCCTGTGCCCAACAGGGCGGTTGTGTGAGTGATGGTGTCCCCCATGCGGTCAGCGTACGGGGCAGGGGTACGGCGGATCCCTCTGCCGATCGGCAGAGGCGGGAGGGGGCGAGGCGGGGCCGGGGCGTGGTCTGGCCTTGGGATGTATGCCGATCGGCGGATGGGAACCGGCGGGGTGGCGGAGGAGATTGGAGGGGCAGGCAAGAGAGCGGCAAGGGGCCGCAGGAGGCCGCAGGGGAAAGGGAGTTCGTGGTGAAGAGAGTGATGGTTGCGGCCGGGGTGGCAGGGGTTGTGCTGGTCGGTGCGATGGGGGTGGCGGCGCCGAGTGGGGCCGTGGCGGCCGCGGCGGGTGGCTCTGCGGGGGTCGGGAGCGGGGTGGCAGCAGCTGGTGCCGGTGCCTCTGTCGGGGGCAAGGGCGGGGTTGCAGGTAAGGGGGATGAGGGAAGGGCGAGTGTGCACGGGGCGGCGCGGGTGGCGTACGTGGAGTCCTTGCAGGACGACATTCGCTTCACCGTTCATGCACGGTCGGTTCCCTTCAGCAGGCCGGTGCCGGGCATTCCGAGCGGGATGGCCACCGATGCGGAGGGCGTCGTGAAGTTCAGCCACGCCGCGCCGGCCGGGAGCAGGCCGGTGGCGGCCGAGGCGACGGTGGACTGCCTGGTCACCAGTGGCCGTACCGCCACTCTCACCGCCGTCGTCCAGGCAGACACCCCGGCAATGCCGCGCGGTACGCGGATCGGCATCAGCGTGCAGCAGGGCGGAAAGGGCGAACCGGACCGGCTCGGGTTCTCGTGGGGTGCGGCGAACCTCGACACCGAGACCCTCGACGAGAAGGGGGACGTGACCATCTCGCGCGTGGGGACCTGCATGGCGCCGGCGCCGTTCACCACGGTGATCAAGGGCGGATTCCGGGTCGTGCACGCCGAGTTGGCGAAGTTCCCGGGTGGGCAAGGGGCGGCGGGGACGGGGGTGCAGCGTCGTGGCTAGCAGGGCGGGTGCGGTGAGTGCGGTGGGTGTGACGGACGTGACGGGTGTGACGGGTGTGACGGAGAGGGTGTACGTACGGAGTGGGCCGAGTGGGCCGGGTGGGTCGGGGCGGGACATGCGGCCCGAGGTTTCGCGCGGGGTGCGGTGGGCGGCGCACGGGGCGGTGCTTGCGGTGCTGCCGTCCGGGCTGTGGCGGGTGGCGATCGCGCTCGGGTGGGACTCGGGATTCCGGGACGGGCACCTGAACCCGGAGAACTTCCCCGGGGCCGGGTCCTTCTATCTGGTCGGACTGAGCCTGTTCGCGGAGCTGCTGGCGCTGTTGACGCTGGGGCTGGTGCGGCGATGGGGAGAGGTGCTGCCGGAGTGGGTCCCGTGGCTGGGCGGGCTGCGGATTCCGGCGGCGGTGGTGGTGGTGACCGCTGGGCTGGGTGCGGCTGCGGTGACGGTGGGGACGTGGGCCATGGCGTTGTCGTGGGACGCCGAGATGGCGGTGGAAGGGGCGCCGAGCGGGGGCAAGGCGGTGGTGATGACGGTCTGCTACGCGCCGTTGGTGCTGTGGGGGCCACTGCTGGCGGTGGCGACGCTGGCGTACTGGCGGCGGAGGCGGCGGGGAGTTGGCGACGGATCGGCGCGGGGGTAGTGCGGGGGTCGGGGAGGGAGCGGTGCGGGGGCAGTTGGTCCTGCGTCACTGAAGGTTGAGGGTGCGCCATCGAACCTTGAGTGCCAGGGTGCCGTCGCCTCGATCAGCCTTGCTTCCGCCATCGGCGTACTAGGCGGCGCAGGCTCATGCCTGCTCGGCGGGGTCCAGCCGCAGAAGGCCCGCGGTTCCTCGCGCCGACTGTCCCTTCGGGTCGGCTGCGCGACCAGTGTCCGTCTGGCGACAACAGGGGGGACTGGCGCTCCGCTTGTGCCTTGATCTCCCAGTGGGCCTCGTGAGCGGTCACGCGATACGCCTCTTCCCACGAGGCCAGCGCCGCGCCGACTGCCGCGCCCGCCGTGCCGCGGCGACGAACGTGGCGCGCCAGCCACATGAGGGCAGCAAGGACTGTGGCCAAGCCGCCGAAGATCACTATCAGCGGTAGGAGATCACCCATGGTGCTGAGGGTAGGTGTGCCCGACCGCCTGGATCGCTCGTTGCGTGAATCGATCGACGGACTGACGGGCGACCCCATGTCGCTCAAGGTTCGCCGGCACGTGCTCCCCGGGATTGGTTCAGGGGCGTTGTCAGTGGTGGGGGCCACACTGGAGACATGGAACGGCAGTGGCGCAGTGCGGGGGTGAGCTGGGCGGGCGGCGTGCCCGGGCTGCGGTGGGAGCCGGGGGCGGGTTCCAGCAGGGCGGGGCCGGTCAGTCCGTTGTCGTACGGGGCCCTGGCGGGCGGCGGTGGGAACGCGTACGGGCGGGGCATCGGCTTCCGGGTGGTCGGGGAGCGGCGGTGCGTGGGGGTGCGGGGGAATCCGTGTCCGTACGCGGCGGCGGTGGCGGGACGGGCCACGCAGGCGCAGTGCGCGGACTGCGCGCGGCTGGACCGGTCGAGGTCGGTGGCGGCCGACACGATGGCTGACGATCCGAGGCCGTATGCGGTGTACCTGGCGTGGTTCGGGCCGGGGATGGTCAAGGTGGGGATCACCCGGGAGGACCGGGGGCCGGCGCGGCTGCTGGAGCAGGGGGCGGTGGCGTTCAGCTGGCTCGGGCGGGGGCCGCTGATGGCGGCGCGGCGGTGCGAGGAGTTGTTGCGGGCGGGGCTCGGGGTGCCCGACCGGATCTCGTACGCGAAGAAGCGGGCGGTGCGGGGCGCGCTGCCGGGGGCGGAGGAGCGGGCGGCGGAGGTACGGGAGCTGCATGCGCGGGCGGTGGGGCTGGTGGGGTGGCCGGAGGCGTTGGGGGTGGCGGAGTGCGAAGTGGTGGATCACGCGGGGGTGTTCGGGCTGGAGGGGGATGAGGGGCTGGAGGGCGCGGCGGATGTGGTGGGCGTCGTAAGGGAGTTGGTGGGCGGGGGGAGTGTAGCGGGGCGGGTGGTGGCTGTGGCGGGGCCGGATCTGCATCTGGAGGTGGAGAGCGCGGGGGCTGCGGGGGTGGTGGTCGTGGACAGTCGGTTGCTGGCGGGGTGGGGGTTGGAGAAGGGGGATGTGGGGGGTGGGGTGACGGTGCCCGTGAAGTGGCTGGAGAAGGAGCGGGAGGTGGGGGTGCAGGAGGGGTTGTTCTGAGGGGGTGGTGAGTGCGGGAGGTGCGGGGGTGGGATGAGAGGTTCGTGTCATCTAATGGGTGAACTTCAGCTAATTCCAGGCCAGTTGTCTTGACTCGTGTGTCAGTTTCCGGGGTGGAGGTGATGCTCGATGTACGAGCAGGAGAACGGGCCGTCGGAAGAGGCGACGGTGCAGCGGCAGGACGCGATCGAGGTCGGGGACTTCGTGTACGCGGCGACGGGGTCGCGGGTGCGGAGGGTGACTCTGCCGGATGGGACGCACTGGTTCCCGGCGACGGACTTCGCGGAAGGCCTGGGCTACACGAACGTCCGAGCTGCACTCATCCGGCATGTGTCGGAGGGCAACAAGATGGCCTTCCGCGACCTTGAACAAGGTGTCACCAGAGCTGACACCCTGAGCAAAACTGCAGGTCACCGGCTCATGGGAACCATCAAGTTGGTGAACATCCAGGGGCTCGTGCAGCTCGTCAACGGGTGTACGAAGCCGGAGTGCAGGCCGTTCAAGAAATGGGTGGCCGAAGTCGTCGCAGCCATCCAGCGGGACGGTTCGTACTCCCTCGAACCGGCCCCGATGCAGCCTGTGCCGAGCGGCGGTACCGCGTACGTCATGCCGCCCGAGGTCATCGACGCGATCGTTCGGCTGGAGGAGCGGAACCTTCGGGCGGACGAAGCCCTGGTGTCCATGCAGGCGGAGAGTGTGGGGCATGCGCGCCGCACCAACGAGCTGCTGACGGAGGTGGTGCAGGCCCAGCAGTCCATGGCGGACGCGCTGCACCGGATCGCGCAGACGCTGGGCTCCCTCGGGGCGCAGCGGCGTGAAGTTGAGCGGGAGCCGGGGGTTACTCCGCAGGAGCTTCTCGATGTGTGGCGGCGACGGAAGTTGGTGGTCACCGAGGACGTCCATGCGGTGGCGGCGTACATCGTGCCTGCGCTCATCGGTGGTGAGGCGCGGTACAGGCTCGAAGAGATCGCGGCGCGTACGGGGCTCTCGACGGCCCGTGTGCATGCCTGTCTGAGGATGCTGATCAAGCATCAGTGCATCCGGCAAGTTGGCTGTGCAGCGGACGGTGCGCCGGTTTACGTGCTCGTGTAGGTGGTGCGAGAACGGGCCCGAAGTCGCAAATCGAAGTTGCGGCTTCGGGCCCTGTCGTACCGTACCGGACTTGCTGTCGTGATCTTGCACAACGTGTCTGCTC
>NZ_JBSGZD010000128.1:0-20370 GCF_053610825.1 Streptomyces sp. NPDC054863
GTACGGATCCTGGAAGACCATCTGGATCTCCCGGGCCCTGGCGAGCCGGGCGGTCCTGCCGCGCGGGGTGCGCGGGGAGCGGGCGCGCCCCGCGACGGAGACGGTGCCCGCGTCGGGGCGTACGAGACCCATGAGCATCCGGGCCACCGTCGTCTTGCCGGAGCCCGACTCGCCGACGATTCCCAGAGAACCGCCGACGGGCACGGTGAAGGAGACGGCGTCGGCGGCGGTGAGAGCCTCTCCGCCGGGGAGCCGGTACGTCTTTCGCAGCCCCTCCACGGTCAACAGCGGTGCGGACCGGGGTGTCGTCGTGGTCATCGGGACGCTCCCTTCTCAGTGGTTTCGCCCGCGCCCGTCAGGACGGGCAGTCGGCGGCAGCTCGCGGAGCCGCCGCCGGGCAGCGCGACCGGCTCAGGCCGCCAGGTGGCGCACTCCGGTTCGGCGTCCGGGCAGCGGTCGGCGAACTCGCAGCCGCCGAAGGCGTCCGTCAGCGACGGCGGGCGCCCCGGGATCGGGCGGATCTCCCGGCCGCTCTCGCCGAGCGTCGGCGAGCAGGCGAGCAGCCCGCGCGTGTACGGGTGCCTGGGCCGCTCGAAGAGGGTCGCGGCGGTCTGCTCCTCGACGACGCGCCCCGCGTACATGACGTACACGCGGTCGCAGTAGGCGGCGGCCAGATGCAGGTCGTGCGTGATGAACAGCAGTCCGAGGTTCCGCTCGGCCCGCAGGGTGCGGAGCAGGGCGAGGATCTCGGCCTGCGTGGTGACGTCCAGGGCGCTGGTCGCCTCGTCGGCGAGCAGCAGTCTCGGTTCGGCGGCCAGTGCGCCCGCGATGACGACGCGCTGGAGCATGCCGCCGGACAGTTCGTGCGGGCGCTGGCGGACGCGGCGCTCGGGATCGGGCAGGCCGACCGTGGCGAGGAGTTCGACGGCCCGGGCGCGGGCGGCCTTCTTGTCGAGGCCCGTGCCCGCGAGCCGCTCCAGCAGGAAGTCGCCGATGCGGCGGACCGGGTTGAGGGCGGCACGCGGGTCCTGGTGGACCATCGCGACCGTACGGGCCCGGTGGGCGCGCAGGGCCTCGCCGCCCAGGGCGAGGACGTCGGTGCCGTCGACGCGCACCGCCCCGGAGACGGCGCTGCCGGCGGTGCCCGCGGGCAGCGTCCGCAACGCCGCCTTGGCCGTCGTCGACTTGCCGGATCCGGATTCGCCGACCAGGCCGACCACCTCGCCGGCCGCCACCTTGAGGGAGACGTCGGTGAGTACGGGGCGGGCGGTGCCGGGCAGTTCGAGGGTGAGGTTCTCGATGTCGAGGAGCATGGGGTTACCTCCTGCTGTCGAGTCGGTCGGCGGCCCAGACCCCGACGACGTTGAAGGACACCACGACGAGGGCGATGGCGACACCGGGCACCAGGGCGGGCAGCAGCGCGCCCTGCACGACGGCTGCCTGGCCTTCCTGGACCATCAGTCCCCAGTCCGAGCTGGGCGGCTGGGTGCCGAAGCCCAGGTACGAGAGCGTGGCCAGCGACATCAGGGCCTCGCCGAACAGCACGACCAGGTAGCCGAGGACCGAGCGGCCCAGGTTGGGCACGAGGTGGCGGACGCAGATCCGGATGCCGCCCATGCCCTGGACGCGGTAGGCGTCGATGTAGGGCTTGCGGCGTTCGGCGAGCGCCACGGAGCGGGTGTACTTGGCGACCGTCGGCGTGTACGCGAGACCGAGCGCGAGCACCGACGTGGTGATCCCGGCGCCGAAGACGGCGATGATCAGGACGGTGAACAGCAGCCCGGGGAAGGCGTACATGACGTCGGTGAGCCGGGAGACGAGGGTGTCGGTCCAGCCGCCCCGCCAGGCGGCGAGCGTGCCGAGCGTGACGCCGAGGAGTGCGGCGATGGCGAGCAGCAGGATCGGTGCGATCAGGCTGGTGCGTGCGCCGTGCAGCACCCGGGAGAGCAGGTCCTGCCCCGAGGAGTCGGTGCCCAGGAGGTGTTCGCCGCCGGTGCCGACGAGGGACGCCGAGAGGTCGATGGCGTCGGGGGCGTACGGGGCGACGAACGGTGCGAGGACGGCGGCGAGGACCACGAGGGCGAGGACGGCCCCGGCGATCATGACGCTCGGGGGCCTGCGCGAGGCGGACTCGATCCCGGTCGGGGCGAGGGTCAAGGTGCTCATCCGGCAACCTCCTTCACGCGCGGGTCGAGCAGGGGATGGACCAGGTCGACGAGGGTCGTGACGACGATGTAGCCGGTGACCATCAGCAGGAGTACGGCCTGTGCGACGGGGAAGTCGTGCGTGTTGATCGCGCCGACGAGCAGCGAGCCGATGCCGCTGATCCCGAAGGCCGTCTCCACGACGACGGTGCCGGCGAGCATGCCCGCCATGACCAGGCCGCACATCGTGATGATCGGCCCCAGGGCGTTGCGCAGGACGTGGCGGCGGACGATCTCGCGTTCGGGGATGCCGGAGGCGCGGGCCACCTCCACGTGGTCGGCGGCGCCCGCGTCCACCATGGACTGCCGGGTCACCCGGCTGATCAGCGCGAGCGCACCGAGTGCCAGGGAGACGGCGGGCAACGTCAGATGGTGCAGGGTGCCCGCGAACCCCTCGCCGCTGCCGGTCACCGGGAACCAGCCGAGCTGGACGCCGAAGAGCGCGACCAGCGCGATGGCGGAGACGAACGAGGGCACGGACGCCGCCAGGGTGGTGGAGCCGACGACGGCCGAGTCGACCCAGGTGCCCCGGCGGACCGCGGCGAGGATCCCGGCGCCGACGCCCAGGACGACGAAGAGCACCGTCGCGTACGCCACGAGGGCGAGCGTCGTCGGGAAGCGCGCGAGCAGCAGCTCGGCGACCTCGTCGCTGTACTTGAAGGACCGGCCGAGGTCGAAGTGGAGGCAGTCGCCGAGCCAGCGGCCGTACTGCATGATCAGGGGTTCGTCGAGGTGGTACTGGGCCCTGACCAGTTCCAGCTTTTCGGGGGTGAGTTTGTCGCGGCCCCCGGCCAGGAAGACGGCCGGGTCGCCGGGGGCCGCGTACACGGCGGCGAAGATGACGAAGGAGGCGGCGAGGAGCGTGGCCAGCAGGCCGGCCAGCCTCCGGGAGATCCGGGCGAGCATCGGTGGTCAGCCCTTCTTCGCGCCGAGTTCGGCGGCCCACGGGTAGTAGAGGTACGCCATGGAGGCGGGCGGTCCGGTCAGCTTCTCGTTGAGGACCAGGACGGATGGCACCTGGGCGACGGAGATCCACACGGCCGCGTCGGTGAACGTCTTCTGGACGTCGACGGCGAGCTTCGCGCGCTTCGCGTCGTCGAGGGTGGCGAGCGCCTTCTTGACCTTGGCGTCGTACGCCGGGTCCTTGAAGCCGACCCAGTTGTTGGAGGAGTCGGAGAGCGCGTTGTCGTAGAAGCCCATCGGGTCGGCCTTGGAGATGTACCAGTCGGCGACGAGCACGTCGATCTCGCCGCGGACGTCCGGGTCGCTGTAGTACTGCTCGAACTGCGAGGTCGGCACCGTCTTGATCTGACCCTTGAGGCCGATGCGCTGGAGCGCGGCGCGGACCGCGTTGGCGGCGACGCTGCGGCCCTGGCTGGCGTCCGTGCCGATCACGATCGGCTCGGTGGGAGCCGCGCCCGCCTCCTTGACCAGCTTCTTCGCCGCGGCGATGTCGTCCGCCGTGGGGCTCGCGGGGGCGTGGGCGATGTCCTTCTGGGCCGCCGCGAAGACGGCCTTCTCGTAACCCCAGGCGCCGGAGCCGACCGGCGTGCCCCAGGGCTGCACCATCGAGCCGTAACCGGAGGCGGCGATGCCCTTTCGGTCGAGGGCCAGCGAGAGGGCCCGGCGGATCTTCGGGTCCTTCAGGCCGCCGCGCTCGGTCGGTATGAGGACGAGCGAGGCCGTGGACGGGCCGTAGTGCTGCTCGATGCCCTTCTTGCCGTTGAGCGCGGAAGCGGTGTTGGGGGACTCGGCGTACGCGCCGTCGGCGGCTCCGGTCATGAGGGCGTTGACGAGCGCGCTGTCGCCCGCCCAGCGGAAGGTGACCTGCTTCGTCAGTGGCTTCTTGCCCCAGTAGCCGTCGTGGCGGCGCAGGGTGATCGAGTCGCCGGACTTCCATGCGCCCAGCGTGTACGGGCCGGTGCAGGCGTCCGGCTGCCCCGGCGTACCGAAGTCCTTGCCCGCCTTCTCGACCTGCTCCTTGTTCCAGACGATGCCCGCGTCACCGGCGAGCGCCTTGAAGAACATGGCGTCGGGCGCCTTGAAGGTAAGGGTGATCTGCCGGTCGCCGGTCTTCTTCATCGAGGCGATGTTGCCGAACTCGTCGCCCTGCTCCATGTCCGGGTCGGCGTGCCGCTGCAGGCTCCACAGCACGTCGTCGGCGGTCATCGGGGTGCCGTCGTGGAAGGTGACGCCGGAGCGCAGGGTCAGGACGAGGGTGGTGTCGTTCGGCGTTTCGGCCTTCTCGGCGAGGAAGGGTTTCGTCGACATGTCCGGCTGGAGCTGGTAGAGCCGCTCGCAGACGTTGGTGAGGACGACGCGGCCCGCGCTGGAGCCCTGGGTGTCCAGGTCGAGGGAGTCCGGCTCGTCCTCCAGGAGCCAGTTGGCGTGGGGGAGTTCTCCCTTGGCGGCGGGGGTCGTCGGGGTGAGGGTGAGGGCGGCGGCGTCGGCCTTGCCCGCGGTGCCTGCGGCGTACTGGGTCGCTCCGCTGCAACCGGCGGCCAGCGCGACCGACGCCACGACGAGGCCCGCGGTCAGAGCCGTCCTTCTTGGGCTTGGGGAGATGCGGTTCATCACTGATTTCCCGTCAGTTCTGGCCGTACGGGCCGTCGTAGAGGTTCCAGGGGAGGTGCTGGTACTCGCGGTCGCAGGGGGTGCCCGCGGTCACGTGGTAGTCACCGGTGGTCAGGTCGGCCAGGGAGGAGACGAGCGTGGTCCAGTGCTCGACGAGGGGCCGGCGCGGGTCGGGGTGGGTGCACAGGGACTCCGGGTGGCCGAGGTGGTCCGACATCGCGCGGCGGACGATCTCGCGCGACTCCTCGGGGCCTGTGGAGCGGCGCAGTTCCCGGAGCCCCTGCTCGGCGCGGGGCACGCGCACGAGCGAGTCGGAGGACATCGGGCGGTACCCGGCGGCGGCCAGCGGGCCGGGGATGCCCGCCTGGTAGTGGTTGCCGTGCACCAGCAGACCGTCGGTCGGGTACATCCAGCCGTGCCCGGCCGGGGTGGTCTCCAGGTCGATGGCGAAGCCCTCGCGGCAGGTGAGCAGGGCGTTGCTGGCGATGTGCGCCCGGGTGCGGCACAGGACGTCGAGGGCGTCGGTGATGCTGGACCGGTCCAGGACGCTGCGGCGCACGACGGTCTGGGGCAGGCCGATCGTGTCGTCGAAGCGTCCGCCGAGGCCGTTGGCGTTGAAGGCGATCCCGGCCGAGTTGGCGCCCTGGCGGCCGACCTGTCCGGCCTCGACCTGCATGATCAGGGTGGGCTTGGGGGGCTGGACGATCCGGATCATGACGACGGTGTCGGCGACGCCCGCGCGCCAGTCCCAGTTCTGTCCTGCGTAGACGTGCCCGTCGCCGCTGGCCTCGCCGTAGGCGGCGAAGGAGGTGCATCCCTCGGCGGGCTCCTCGTCGGCGGGTTCTCCGGCAGGCCCTTGCGCGTGGGGGCCGTCCGCGGGGCCGCTGTCGGAGGGGCCGCTGTCCGAGGGGCTGCCGTCCGCCTCCATCCGCGCGAAGGACTTGTCGTAGATGACCTCGCCGCGGGCGTTCAGGGCGAGGACGTCGAGCAGGTGCACCCCGGCGCCGTCCGCGATGCCCTGCATCTCCTCGACGAGGTGGGGGGCGTAGGCGCGTACGGGCTCCAGCCAGCGGGCGGCGCGGGCGGTCACCCGCTCCCAGGTCAGACCTGCGGAGCGGCCGAAGGCCTCCTCGTAGTAGCCGAGGGCGGCGTGCAGTTGGGGGCGCACGGCTTCGCCGTACTGGCGACCGCGGGCGAGCGGGCTGCCGGAGATCTCGATGACCGGGAGGACCCGGGCGGGGGCGGGTGCCGTGGGACGGGGTGCCATTCTTCTCCTCGCGACGGAACGATCCCGCGAGCGGCGGTCACAGGATCACCATGATCATGTAACGTCGATTTCAGGATCTGTTCCTCTTGGAACGTTCTGCCCAGGACAGTAACGTCCGTCACACGGAAGTCAATGGTTGTAATGGAGATTCCAGAGAGCGACACCGGAGTGACGCGGTTGCGCGCCACGATTCGCGATCAATGGGAGGAACTGTCCGCTTCGGAGCGGGCCGTGGCGCAGTACCTGGTCAGCGCCCCCGTCGAGCAGCTGCTCTTCGCCAGCGCCCAGGAGCTGGGGGCCGCGAGCTCCACCAGCAACGCCACCGTCGTACGCGCGCTCCAGCGCCTCGGATACGCGGGCCTGCCCGCCCTCAAGCGCGAACTGGCCAACGACTTCACCTCGGCCGTCGCCCCCGAAGTACGCCTCAAGCAGCGCATCGCGCACGTGGGCCAGGACCTCGACTCCATCTGGGCCGACGTCTTCGACGAGGCGCAGGAGCGCATCGACCACTGCCGCCGGCTCACCGAGCCGGAGGCGCTGAGGCGTTCGGTGACGGTGCTCGCCGAGGCGCACGAGGTGTTCTGCTACGCGATCGCCGCATCGGAGCCCGGGGCCCGACACCTCGCGCTGGCTCTCGGCCGGATCGGCCGCCGCGCCCGCTTCGTCTCCGAGACGGGCTTCGCCCTCGCGGACCAACTGCTCGCGCTCGGCCAGGGTGACGCCGTGGTGATCTTCCAGCCCGGCCGCCGGCTGGTCGAGCTGACGGTGATGATGGAACGGGCCAGGGCCGTCGGTGCCAAGGTGATCCTCGTGACGGACGAACTGGGCGAGGCGTACGCCGACCGCGTCGAGGCCGTCCTGACCGCGCCGCACACCCCGACCGGGATCACCGCCGAGTCACTGACCGGGCTGCTGGTCGCGGACGCGCTGATCCTGGCGCTGGCCACGCTGGACGAGACCCGGGCAGTGGAGTCCTCGCACCAGCTGACGGCGCTGCGGGAGCAGCTGCTCGACCCCAGGCGACGCGGCTGAAGAGGACCAGGCCCGCAGAGCCGAGCCCGCGCTCCGGCGGCGCGAACGGAGTCACGGCAAGGTGGCGACCACTACCGGCGCAAGTGGCCGCTTCCACCGACACGTACTGCCACCGCACAGGCAACTGGCCCCACCCTGCCCAATCCTGGGTCAGGGTGGGGGTCAGGGCTGAAGGCGGTGGACACTGACTGCATATCCGCCGCCGTCGTAGGGGGCGGCGTCCCAGGTGGCGAAGCGGTCGACGAGGACAAGGCCGGCCGCGGCACAGCAGGCGTCGTACTCCGGCAGCGCGAGGGTGGGTGGCACGGGCAGATGGGCGGCGTCCAGACCGAAGCCCGCGACCAGCAGGCCGCCCGGACGCAGGGCCGCGGCCAGGCGGTCGACCACCGTGGCCTCCGTCCCGGGGGTGAGCAGCGGCAGGACGTTGCCGGCGGCGACCACGAGGTCGAAGTCCGCGGCGACACCGAGCCGGGCCGGATCGAACTCGGCAAGATCGGCCTGGAACCAGGGCAGTTCAGGCGCCTGCGCCCGCGCCACCTCCAGCATCGAGGCATCCAGGTCGGCCCCGACGCAGTCGTACCCGAGTTCCGACAGCCGGATCATGACTCTTCCGGTACCGCAGCCGGCATCGAGCACCCGTGCCCCGGAGGGCACCAGAGCCGCGCAGAACGTCGCCTCGCCGTGCACGTCCTCTCCACCGCGGACCAGCGCATCGAAGCGTGCGGCGTACGCGTCCCCGGACGTTCCACCGGTCAGTTCCTGCCAACGACTCATGAGATCGACTATATGCGGCCGAGCCGATTCGACCCCGCGTCGCCCTGGGCCGGCGGCGGCCCCGGCCGACGGCAGGCGCGGAGAACCCGGGAGCGGCCGGTGCAGGCGCGGTGGCGGGCACTTGCGCCCGCCGTGGACGAACCCGCCGTGGACGCAGACATACGTCGCAGGGGCGAGCCCCCTGCGCCCGGGAGCCGCGGAACAAACCCACGGGCACCTTCGCCGAGGTGGGTCTCCTACTGCTTCCAGCCCGCCGGCTGAGCGGGGTCGAGCAGCCGCCACCGGGCCAGCACCTTGGGATCCTGTGCGTCGAGCCAGTCGGTCAGTTCGCGGAAGGAGACACAGCGCACTCCCTTGCGGGGGCAGACGTCCTTCATGACGTCCTCGACGGCATCCATGTAGATCCCGCCGTTCCAGTCCTCGAAGTGGTTCCCGATGAACATCGGCGCCCTGCTGCCGTGGAACACCCGCTGGAATCCCGCGAGATAGGCATCCCTGGCCTGCTTCCGCCACGCCTGGTACTTCGCCGGATCCCCCTCGGTGCTTCCCTTCGACTGGTTGTAGAGGAAGTTGAAGTCCATGGAGAGCACCTGGAACTCCTTCTGGGGGAAGGGCAGCAGCTGCAGCGGCAGGTCCCAGATGCCGTCCTTCTTGGCAGGCCAGATCTGGAAGTCCCCCGCGGAGCTGGCGTCGTAGCGCCAGCCGAAGGACTTGGTCGCCGGTATGAGGGTCTTCTGCCCCTCCAGACAGGGCGCCCGTCCGCCCACGACCTCACGGGTGGGGTCGAAGGGCAGCGGATCGAGATCCTTCATTCCCGTGTTCGTCTTCCAGTTCTGCACGAAGGAGTAGAACTGGTCGATCTCCGACGTCCATTCCGCCGAACTCCAGTCGCCGCCGCCCTTCTTGCCGCAGAAGTGGCCGTTGAAGTGCGACCCGATCTCGTTCCCCTCCTTCCAGGCCCCGCCGAGCTGCTCCAGCGTCATACGGATGTGTTCGTCCGTCGGGTACGAGATCGCCGCCGCGCCGGTCTTGTGCTGCGGGGGCAGATACAGGTTCTTCTTCTCCTTCGGCAGCAGATAGATGCCGGTGAGGAAGAACGTCATGTTGGCGTTGTTCTCCTTCGCCACGCGCCGGAAGCGGGAGAACAGCCGGTCGTCGCTCTCCAGCGCGCCGTCCCAGGAGAAGACCACGAACTGGGGCGGCTTCTCTCCCGGCTTGAGCCGCTCCGCCTTCAACTGGCCCGGCTGCGGCCCGGTGTAGGACGTGGAACCGTCTCCCAGCACCCGCACCTGCCCGTCCCACTTCTCCTCCTTGACCTTGCCCGTGCCCGGCGGCTTCTTCGCGGTGGGCTTCGGCGCGGCGGCGGTCGCCTTCGGTCCGGCTGCGGTGTTCGTGGCGTCGTTCGACGAGTCGTCCGAGGCCGAGACGGCGAGCGCGGTGGAGAGCGAGGCGACGAGCACCGCGGCGACACCGACACCGATGGCGGGCCTGGTACGGATCCGAGCGCGCAGCGTGGCCGACTTCTTCCAGATCATCGCGACTGCTCCAGACAGAGGGGGGAGGGCGGGGGCGAGGGCTTCACGGTGCGCGTCACCGTCGCAGGGCGGCCGTGTACCGGCCCCAGATCTCGGCCGGCATCTTCCCGGCTGCCGCAGGGTTCCGGCCGAGCCCCTTCAGGGGCAGGGGCGCGAGGCTCTTGGCGAGGTCCATGCGGTAGACGACGACCGCCGTGGCCGCCTCCTTGGTGGAGCCGACGTACCAGCGCGCGGTGTCGTCAGGGGTGGTGCCCGTCTTGCCGGCGAAGTCCTCGCCGGTACGGGTGAGCGCCTCGGTGACCCGGCCCGCCACGGCCTGGCTCAGGGCGCGCGCCGAGCGTGCACGGGGCAGCGGCACCGGCCCGCCGTTGCGCGTGATCTTCCGTACCGAGTACGGGTCCGTGTGCATGCCGGCGCCCGCGAACACTCCGTAGGCACCGGCCATGCGGATGGCGCTCGGGGTGGAATTGCCCAGCGAGAAGGCGGGCACGGGCGGGCCGAAGTTGGAGGCGAGCATCCCGGACTTCTCGGCGGTCTCCCGCACCACGTCAAGCCCGACGTCCATGCCGAGCTGGAGGAAGGGGGTGTTCACGCCCCGTGCCACGGCCTCCCGCAGGGGGATGCGCCCGTAGGAACGGCCGTCGTCGTTCTGGCCCTTGACCATCTTGCCGCCCCGGTCCCAGTAGGGGCCCTCCGGGGTCATCAGCGGCACGTCGTCGTTCCCGTCGTACACGGTCGAAGGGGTGACGGGAGTGCGGGGGCCGGTGCGCTCGCGCCGGACGCCGTGCTCCAGTGCGGCTGCGTAGACGAAGGGGGTGAACGCCGAACCCGCGGGGACCGTGGCCGTGTTGGACTCGTTGAAGGCCTGCCGCTGGAAGTCGGGACCGCCGTACACGGCGAGTATGCGCCCGTCGGGGGCGACCGAGGCGGCCCCGAACTTCGCGTACCGGTCGGCGGCGCGCGCCTTGGGGTCCAGGGAGTCGCGCGACTTCTTGACCGCCGCGGTGAGGGCGGCCATCCTCGGCTTCTCGAAGGTCGTGTAGATCTGGTAGCCGCCGAGGTCGAAGGCCGCGTCGGGGATCTTCCCCGTGCGCTTCGCGTACGACTCCGCGAGCTCCACCAGGTAGCCGTCCTGCCCACTGGCGCTGGTCGCCCGGGGGGCCGCTCCGGGCTCGGGGAAATCGGTGTACCGCGCCCGCTCCGCCTGGCTCAGCCTGCCGACGTCCACCATGCGGTCCAGCGTCCACTTCCACCGGTCGACGGCGCGCTTGTGGTTGCCGGGGCCGAGGGCGGGATCGTAGAGCGCCGCTCCCTTGAGCAGGGAGGTCAGGAACGCGCCCTCACTGACGTTGAGTTGGGTGACCTCTTTGCCGTAGTACGCCTGGGCGGCACGCTGCAGCCCGTAGGAACCGCGCCCGAACCAACTGGTGTTGAGGTAGTCCTCCAGGATCTGGTCCTTGTCCCGCTGCCGGTCGAGTTTGATCGCCATGAGCATTTCGGTGAACTTGCGCGAGAAGGAACGGTCCTGTGAGAGATAGACGTTCTTCACGTACTGCTGGGTGATGGTGGAGCCGCCCTGGGTGTCCCCGCCGACGACCGTCTGCCAGAACGCACGGGTGACTCCCTGGAGCGAGACGCCGGGATCCGAGTAGAAGCTGTGGTTCTCGGCAGCCAGCACCGCCCCGCGGACGTGCTCGGGAATCTTCTCCAGGGGCATCTCCTGACGGCTCACCCAACCGGTACGTGCCATGGGGGTGCCGTCCGCCCAGTAGTAGACGTTGTCCTGCTGGGTGGCGAAGGCGTTGAGGTCGTCGGGGATGTCCGTGCGGGCGTACGCGATGGCTACGGTCGCCGTCAGCAGACCGACGAACGTCACTACCGAGCCCAGTACTTGGCGCCACGAAGGCACCCAGCGGCGCCAGCCGCGCCGCCCGGGCCGTGGATAGTCCGGTCTCCTGGGCAGTCGCAGCTTCATGGACCGAGTCCTGGCCCGCTTCCTCCTGCCCCGCCCGGGTGCCAGTGCCGCACGTGCGGCCTGTGTTGCCCTGTTGAACCTGTCGTGCTTGGTCATTCCCGTCCTGCTACTAGCGATCTCAGGCCGAAGCGTTACGGAGGGTCATGTCGTGAAGTCACGCAAAGATAACAGGAACGTGATGCCGTCCATCACGCATCAGGTAGTGAATGGCCGGTAAAGAGGCGGGGATTGCCGGTGTGCGCGCCCGAGCGCCGATGGCTGCCCGCTCCCGGATGGTCTTTCCGGCCGGATGGCCCGTGGGTACCGGTTCCCCTTCCCTCCGAGAGGGGGGAACCGGTACCCAGGTCGTTGTGCGGCTGCACCGCCGTAGCGTTCCGGGAACGGTGCCTACGCCATGGGATTCACCGTCAGCGCCCGTTTCGGTCCCGTACTCGTGGAACTGCCGTCCAGGGCCAGCCCCTGGACATGCAGGAACTGCTCTCGGGCGTACCCGATCTCCCACTGGCCGTCATCGTCGTCGGTACAGTCGTCGACCGCCAGGTTCTCCTGCACACACAAGCGGAAGGCGACCTTCCTGCCTTCGCCGAAGTGGTGGTTGAACTTCATCTTCTGCCCGATGGTCGAGACGCCCCAGTGACGACCCTCCTGAAGGGTCCCGTCCTTGCGGATGTACTTGTAGTCGAGGGTCGAGGTACGGGCGACCGCCGTAGGAAGACTTCTTGGTCACTTCGAAGCGGTCGCTGTCGGCAATGAACGAAGCGGAGGCGACGACCTTGCCGTTGACGTACAGATTGACGTACAGATTGACGTGCGCATCGTGTCCCGCAGGTGCCATGACCTGCGCGTTCGCAGCGGTGGGAGCCGCCGTGGCAACAGTCGGCACGGTGAAGACCCCGACGCGGAAGTGCGCCAGGGGCTCGTTCGCACGGTGCCGTATGGGTACTGGCCACCACGCCTTCGTCCACAGGGTGGTTACTGGGCGGTCAGTCGAGGGTGAATTCCCAGCCTGCTCCCGGTCGATAGCCGGCACTCGGCGGCTTCACCTCAACAGTGACCGGCGTTCCCCTCTTGGCGTCCGTCACGTGGACGGGGACGGTGACGCTGTCACCCGCCTCCAGAGACGGCAGCAGTTCGCGGGCCACCTGCTCGTCGTTGGCCCACTTGATGGAGGCCGTAGTGGCTGCGTCACCGTCGTACAGCTTTCCGGCCCTCACGATGAGGGGAGCGTGGGAGATGTCGTACGAGGAGGCGCCGTCCTCCGAGTCGCCGATGGGCCTGATCGCTTCTTCGGTGCCGTTGTCGTAGGTGAGGGTGAAGCGGTAACTGCCGTCCGGCTCCTTGCTCGGCACGCTGAGGGTCACCCGCAGTCCATCCGCGTACTCTGCTGCCTCGCCGGGCCTCAGGGAATCGCTGCTCTCCAGCCGCCGGGGTTCCTTCACGCCGTCTGCCAGCTGGGTGAGGGCCACCAGTCCCAGGAGCGCCAGGCAGGCGAGCACGATGCCCGCGGTCGCACAGCCCTTCAACGCCCCCGACTTCGCTGCGTCGTCACCGGGGGAGGGGATACCGTCTTCTGCTTCCGAACCAGCCATGGTGATCACCCTAGAGAGGGGAGGCGGACTGCTCCTGAGCACGGCTACTCAGAGCCCGGATGAGTAGCCCGGCCGAACGGCACCGTGGTCCTGCGACAGCGAAGTCGGTGCTCGGGCCGGTGGCGGGCGGCTGTCTGCCCTCTTGACCGTCTCAGCCAACCGTTGCTGTCTGACAACTCCCAGGCTCCCGCATGCTCCCGGGCTCGCGGACCGGGACGCAGTGTTTCCGGCGCGACCTTCCCGGGTCCTTGTCCCACGACCTGCCGATCCCCAGGCAGTATGGTTCGACGAACAGTTCGGCTCGTCGACAGCCTGCGTCACCATGATGCGCGCTCGGCGCGCGCCGATGCTGCTCTGCTCAGGGCGGCCCGGGGCTCGTCCGGCGGATCATGGGCCGGTCCAGGGCCGGGCCGAGGGTCGGCCTGTGCCGTAATCGTGTTGACCGCCCCCGGCCGGTAGTGCTGGAGTCGGCCCGTGGACAGCATCCCCGCCAACCGGCGGCTCTGGGACCGGATCAGCAGCTCCTACCAGCACAAGCACGACCCGCAAATCGGCGCCGCCCCCCGGCTGTGGGGCATGTACTCCCTCCCCGACGCGCACCTGCACGCCCTGGGCGACGTCACCGGCAAGCGCGTCCTCGAACTCGGCTGCGGCGCCGGCCAGTGGTCCAGGACGCTCGCCGCCGAGGGCGCCACCGTGGTCGGGATCGACCTGTCCGAAGCCCAACTCGCCGCAGCGGCCCACGCGATGGGAACGGCCCGCTACTCGCTGGTGCAAGGCGCCGCCGAACAACTCCCGTTCGCCGCCGACAGCTTCGACCTCGTGTTCTGCGACTTCGGTGGGCTCAGCTGGGCGCCCCCGCACCTGGCCGTCCCGCAGGCCGCACGCATCCTGCGCCGCGGCGGGCGCCTGGTGTTCAACGTCGCCAGCCCGTGGTTCGAAGCCTGCTACGACGAAGCCGCCGGCCGCGTGACCACGACGCTGCAGCAGGACTACTTCGGGCTGAACGCCATCGCCGAGGGAGACGGCGCGACCAGCTATCAGCTCACCTACGGCGACTGGGTCAAGGTCCTGCGCGGCGCGGGTCTCGTCATCGACGACCTCATCGAGCCGCGGCCCGAACCCGGAACACCCAACGGCTACAACGAAACCGACCCACCCGACTGGGCACACCGCTGGCCGGCGGAACTGCTCTGGGTAACCCACAAACCGTAAGCACCGCCGCACCGGGACGTGAAGGCGTCCCCGCGCCGGACAGGCCAAGGATCTGTCCGGCCGGTCATGCTGCGGGCCTGATCGCGGTGGAGGTGGTGGGGGGGGGCTGCTTCGCCGCGACGAGCGAGCGGCCCGAGAGAATCGCGCGTGCACAGATCGTCGGCACCTGGGTCGGCGAAGACGGCGCACGGGTTGAGACGTACGCGGACGGCCGGTTCGAGATCCGCAGGACCGGCATCTGATCGGCCGGCCAGGCCCTGGTCGAGGACTTGTCCGGGTGACGGCGCTGGGGGTCGCCGACGAACGACGCCGTCAGCGCTTCTGCAGGGGAGGCTGCGGGCACTACTGGCACCAGAGGGCGAAGGGATCCTTGCGAGGGCAACCACATGCCGGGTCGCAGGCGGATGTGTTCCAGAAGGGGACCTGGAAATTGGCCCGTCGTGCCTGGGGTGGTGCGGTCCGGGACGGGGACGGGGACGGGCACGGGGGACTGCCGGTTGCGCGGAGGGCATGGCGGAGCACCCAGGTTTGGTGCGCTGCGGGCAGGGCTGCCGGACCCTCGTTGGCCGACCACGGCCGGGGAGGGGCCGAGCCCGAAGGCGTGCAGCCTCAGGCCGTGCCGCAGGGCCGGCGGATCCAGAACCGCACCCGCCGTCGGCTGCCCGCGGGTTCCCCGTCCCACACACCACCACACCGGCCCGGCGAAGGTGCCGATCATGTTCCGTGCGAGCGGCTGCGACTCCGGCCCCGCCCTGCCTCCGAGAGGCCGACTGATGGCTGTACGCATGGCCTTCCGCCGGGCAGATCCCGGTTCGGACGCGGCGGGACGTGGGGGACGACGTGGGACGAGGCGGGCGTCTCGCCGCAGTGCCGGGTCTGCCGGGCGGCCGTCACTGATGTGGAACGGCGATGCCGGCTGCGCGCAGATGCGCCTCGATCAGTGTGTTCAACCGGGCGATGGACGGTGACTGGTCCTCCCGGTGGTGGTTGACCATTCCGTACCGGGAGGCGGCGTCGGGCTGGTTCTGAAACCCGGTCGGCATCGCCAGCAGCGCGCGGTGGGTCAGCAGCTTGTCGGCCAGCGTGGATGCCAGCTCCTCGATCCGCGGGTCGTCCGGATCCCAGGACCTCGCCTCCCAACCGCGCTTGGTCAGTTCGACGGACTCGGGATCGTCCAGCGAATGTGCGAGCCGGGTCAGGAAGCTGTCGAAGATCTCCGGGACCAGCGCCCGGGCCAGCACCAGAGCCTCCCGTTGACCGGCCACGTACTCGGGACTGAAGCCGAGTTCGGCGAGCCGCTCCAAGACCGCGCAGGCCCGGTCGGGCAGCAGGGCCCGGTCGCCATGGTCGAGACGGTGCAGCCTGTCGCGGCGCGCGATCAGGTCGTCGATCCGTTCGGTGAGCTGGTGATGGACGTCGTCCAGCGTGGCGGCGAACGTCTGGGGATCGGCATCGAGCAGGTCACCGATCTCGGCCAGCGGCACACCGGCTGCGGCCAGGGTCCGGACCTGAACCAGCCGGAACAGCTCGCCCGATCGGTAACGGCGGTAGCCGGAACCGTCCCGTTCCGGCTCGGCAACCAGGCCGAGCCGGTGATAGTGCCGCACGGTCTTGATCGTGACACCGACGAACGCCGCCGCCTGACCGATCGTGAGCCCGTCTGCCATCGGTTCGGCGTACCTCCGGGTCGTGGGCGGCTGCGGTCTCGCGAACCGCGTCGGCGACGGCCGGGAAGCCCGGACGATCACAGGGGCGAGGATAGCGCGCACCAGTTCCAGCCCGTTCCCCCTGCCGCTGTGGAGGACCGGGACGCCCGCGCTCGGTGCCGGTCAGCTCTTGATCGCGGTATCGGGTTGACCTTGACCTTGGGTCAAGGCTGCAGGCTCGTCACATGGCCGCTCGAAGGGCCAGGCGGCCACCAGGGCCGCCGTGAGAACTCACACTGTGAACAGGAGATCCATCATGGGGACGAGCAACAGCGGCTTCTCCGACAGAGGGCTGCGCCGACTGCGCGAGGTGCTGGCACGGCACGTCGAGTCCAAGAAGATTCCCGGCCTTGTCGCCCTGGTCGGCCGTGGCGGCCGGACACACGTCGAAGCGATCGGGACGATGCGTCATGACGGTGGCTTGCCGATGCGCCGGGACACGATCTTCCGGATGGCGTCCACGTCCAAACCCGTCACGATGGCGGCGGCGATGATCCTGCTCGACGAGTGCCGGTTGCGGCTGGACGACCCGGTGGATCGGTGGCTGCCGGAACTCGCCGACCGGCAGGTGCTGAAGCGGCCCGACGGACCGCTGGACGACACCGTGCCGGCCCAGCGGCCGATCACCGTACGCGACCTGCTCACCTCCACGTTCGGACTCGGAGTGGACTTCGAGTCGATGGCTTCGCCGATCAGGGCCGCGACCTTCGAGCGTCTCGACTACAGCGTGGCATCAGGGCCGGCGCCCGAGCCGGACGAGTGGATGCGCCGCCTCGGCGAGCTGCCGCTGCAGTACCAGCCCGGAGTGCGGTGGCAGTACGACCTCAGCCACGAGGTGGTCGGCGTGCTCGTCTCCAGGGTTACGGGACAGTCGTTGGAGGCGTTCCTGCGGACACGCATCCTCGATCCGCTGGGGATGAAGGACACCGCCTTCCACGTGCCCGCCGACAAGATCGACCGACTGCCGCCCCTGTACGGACCCGACCCGCAGAGCGGCGAGTTCGTCGTGTGGGACGAGGCGGCAGGGGGAAGGTCCAGCGTGCCTCCTGCATTCCAGGGTGCCGGCGGCGGGCTGGTCTCCACCGCCGACGACTACCACGCCTACTTCCAGATGCTGCTGAACCACGGGATGCACGGGAGTGAACGGATCTTGTCCCGGGCCGCCGTCGAGCTGATGACGACCAACCGTCTCTCGCCCGGGCAACTGGCCGCCCGGGAAGCCATGTTCAGCAACGTCGCCCACCTGTCGTCCGGCCAGGGGGCGAACGGCGGCTGGGGCTTCGGGATGGCGGTGCGCACCCATCGCGGCGACTACGCGCCCATCGGCCGGTTCGGCTGGTTCGGCGGTACCGGCACCACCGCCTACGCAGACAGGACCAACCGGCTCACCGGAGTCCTGCTCACCCAGGTCGGACTGTCCACCCCGGATTCGCCGCGTGCCATGAACGACTTCTGGACCACCCTCTACCAGGCCATCGACGACTGACCTGAACCGCTCCGGATCTGATGGAGGGTTCGAGTCACGGCACGTCCGTCCGTCCCCCTGCCCCGCTGACTTGGGTCGTGCGGTGCTGGGTACCGGCAGCTCCCGCTTCGGCCCAGGGTGCGCGCACCGCCTGATGGACCTGGGGGGTCGATGTCGTTCCACTCTCCCGACCGTCGGTGTCCGTCCGACCTTTGATCGTGCGCGGCATTGACTGAGGATGGTGCACGAGAGCGGGTCCGCGCGGCGAAGCGGGCCCCCGAGGCACGTACCGACAGCAGGAGAGCCTTTTCCGATGGCCGCACATCCCCTACGTCCCGCGCACACCGGTTCCACGTCCGCCGCGAGCCTGGACGTTCCCTCGTTCAAGCCTTCTCTCGTCAAGGCGGTGTTCAGGGACGTCACCTCGCTGCACGTCTCGCGGTCGGCCGCACGGGCTGCCGCGTCGGTGACGCGGACAGTACTGACGGACATCATTGACGGCGCGCTGCGCGCGGCGGAGGAGGAGGCTCGGAAGAAGCTGCTTCCCAGGGACCTTGTGACAGCCATCGACCGGGACGTCGAACTGGAGGTGGGAGGCAGGTGGTACGACCACAGCCCTACGTTCAAAGGGCTGACCGGCGTCTTGTACGACGCCGAGGGTGTCGTCGTACGCGCTCCCAAGCGCAGCAGGTCGCGCAAGCCGAGTGCCGTGGTCGGCGCCCACAGGTTCGAGGGCGGGGTCAGGAAGTTGCTGCGCAACCGGGGTGGGACAGCTGTCCCGGCGATGGTCCGCGAACTGGACGGGCTCGCGAGCGCGTTCCTGACGGACCTCGCGCGGGACGCGGCCATGGTCGTGCGGGAGGGCGGGATCAAACGGTTCGGCACGGTCACCCTGATGGTGCCGGGCGTCCCGGCTGACACGCGCCCGTCCGTGCCGGAGTCTGTCCTGGCCCTGTCCACCCGCACGGGAGACGGGCGGACCATCGGCAAGGATGACGTCCTGGCCGCCACCACGATCCAGTTGTTCGGCGAAGTCAGGCAGCGAGCCCTTGTTGCGGCACGCGGAGCGACAGAGACCGGTTCGGAAGGCTGAGCGGGGACTACAGCGGGGACTGCGGGAACTGCGGGGACTGCGGGGACCACCACGGGGCCTGGACGCCGGACAGCTCTGGCCCGGTACTCCTCCCTGATCGCCGTGCGGACCCGGGGAGTCCTGGGCAAAGTACGACGTCATTTCCTGCCGTCCGTCGGCCGCGCGAGAACGAGCTCGATGCGGCCTTCCACGGCCCCCACCTCAAGGCCGTGAGCGCCGTCCACTCCCCATGGCCGGCCCTACACCCAACTCGCCATGTAGGACACGGTCTTGTTCTTCGAGGTCCGACTGTGATGGGGGCCTGTTACTGATCGGCCTGAGGGATTCGGACGACCGCAGTCCCTGCCGGCAGGTCTACCGCTGTGCGGTTCGGTGGTGCCCCGTCTTCCTCGTCATCCCTCATAGGTCATCTCCAAGCCCCCGACAGAGTCGAGCCAGAGGTCGGCGGCGCGTGTGGAGCTTGCGGATGCGTGCGGTGCGTTAACCGTTGTTCGCGGTGCGCTAGCGGAACGGCGGCGGATGCGCACGTTGCGTTAACTGTCGTTCGCGTGGTGCTAGTGGAACGGCAGCGGGAGCAGGCACCGTGTGACTCGCCGCCACAACGCGGCGCGTACCGGTGAGGTGCGGTCGGACGGTCGAAGTGAGACGGACAGCGGGTTCGCAGGGCTGCGTTCTGTGGTCCGGAGCCTGCTGTATGTCGCATCTGCGACAGGGGATCGGGAGGAACGACAGTGGTGAAGGTTCGCAAGATACCGCGTCTGGCCGTGGCGCTGGCCCTGCTGGGGTCAGCGGTAGTGGCGGCGAACGTCGGCACGGTTGGTGAGCCGGCCGCAACGGAGGGGCTCGCCCTGGAGGTGACGGGTGCCTCGTACGGCCTGGCCGCCACGGCGAATGCGGTGCATGCCGCGACGGGCATGCCGAAGGACCGGGCCGTCGCGATGCTCCAGAAGGAGGACCGGTTGTCGGCCGAGGCGGATTCCCTGCGCAAGCGGCTGGGGAACCGGTTCGCGGGCGTATGGATCGACGGGGAGGCGGGCACTGTCTACGCCAACGCCCTCGACGAGGCCACGGCGTCCGAGATCCGCAAGGCGGGAGCGGTACCCCGGAAGGCCCAGTACACGCAGGACGAACTGCGCCGGGTCAAGGCGGCGTTGGACAGTGTGGCCAACCCGCCGAAGGATTCCTCCTGGGGGGTGAGGGAGGTGGACAACCGTGTGGTGGTTGACCTTCCGGCGAGTGCGCGGGGCACGGCTGTCCTGGAGACGCTTCTCGCGGGGGCCAGGCTCGGCACGGAAGACGCCAAGCGGGTGAAGGTGGAGTACCACCGGGGTTCGAGCTCGCGGATGGGACTGATCGGCGGTGACGGCCTGAACACGGCGACGGGCGGGTGTTCGGCCGGGATCGCGGTGAGCCAGGGAACCGGCACCTTCGTGATCACCGCGGGGCACTGCACGAGGGAGGTAGGCGAGATGGTGACCCGCAACGATCCGCAGAGGACGCGTATCGGTGCGGTCTACCGCCGACAGTTCCCCACGAAAGACTTTGCTCTCGTGGGGGTTGAGATACCGATGTCCCACAGTCCGTTCGGAGCCTGGATCAACAAGTACGACGGAACTATGGCCAAGTACGCGGGCAGGACGAAACCGCCGTCCGGGAAGACGATCTGCAAGTCGGGTGCCAGGACGGGTTACACCTGCGGCAAGGTGTTTGACGGCGACGCCGACTCCACGTGGACGGATCCCGACGGCAACAGGACCACCAACCTGCTCAAGCTGACGGGGATCGTCTCGGACGGCGGGGACAGCGGTGGAGCGGTGGTGGACGGTGCCAAGGCGGTGGGAACCGTCGTGGGTGGCAATTCCAGCTTCCAGCAGCTCTACGTGCAACCGATCGACAGGGTCCTGGAGGAGTACCCGGGGATGGAGGTGCTCGGCTGGCGGC
>NZ_JBSGZD010000129.1:0-20278 GCF_053610825.1 Streptomyces sp. NPDC054863
GTCATCGACGGCACGGACGCCGTGATGCTCTCCGGCGAGACCAGCGTCGGCAAGTACCCCATCGAAACGGTCCGCACCATGGGCCGCATCGTGGAGGCGGCCGAGGAAGACATCCTCGCCAAGGGCCTCCCGCCGTTGACGGAGCGGAACAAGCCCCGCACCCAGGGCGGCGCGGTCGCCCGGGCAGCCGCCGAAATGGGCGACTTCCTGGGGGCCAAGTTCCTGGTCGCCTTCACCCAGTCCGGCGACACGGTCAAACGCCTCTCCCGCTACCGCTCCCCGATCCCCCTCCTCGCCTTCACCCCCGAACCCTCCACCCGCTCCCAGCTCAACCTCACCTGGGGCGTGGAGACCTTCCTCGGCCCCAAGGTCGACTCCACGGACGAGATGGTCGCCCAGGTCGACGAAGAGCTGCTGCGCATCGGCCGCTGCCAGAAGGGCGACGTGGTCGTGATCACGGCGGGCTCCCCACCGGGAGTCGCGGGCTCGACGAACCTGGTGCGGATCCACCACATCGGCGAGGACGACAGCCCCAAGTAGGGCTGTACGGCTAGTACTTGGGCCCGACGTGGGCGTCCATGAGCGCTACGGACGCCCGTCGGGCCACGGAGATGTTGTACGGCTGACCGTGGCGGGTGCAGTCCTTCCACTCAACGCCGAGTTTGTCGAGGGTGTCCGTGTAGAGCTTGCGGATGTCGTCCGAGACGTTGGTGAACCAGAACCGCGGGTACTCGTACCGCTTGCGCTCGCCGCCTACGAGGCGGGTGGTCCAGTTCATGTTGCGACAGCCGTCGGAGTGGACGAGGCCTCGGATGAATTCCCAGGGGTACGCGTCGACGATGTCCTGCTGCCACCGTTCGAGGGTGATGCGGCGCTCATGCTTCTTGCCGGGACCGTGCTGCGGGAAGAGCAGGGGCCAACTCTGGCTGGAACTAGTCACGTTCACGCACCCTTGGCGTTGGGCGAGATAGACCGTGCACTCGCTGTGCACAGCAAGGATTGCCGCCCTGCATTCCTCGATGAGTCCGGGCCAAGCGTCTGCGCACGTAATGCGGAGGTAATAGCTGCTTCCCCGTGGGTGCGCGCTGATGTGCCCGTCGCCGAGGTAGAGGCCGAGCAGGTAGCTGTACGCGGCCTGGTCATCCGGTTCGCTGCGAAGGGGGCAGCCGAGTGCGCGCGGCAGCGGATCGATTCGTTCCAGCCAGCAGGTGATGGCGTGCCGGGATATTCCGGTCTGTTTGCTCACCGCGTTGAGACTGCGCCCTTGTGCGACGAGCGCCAAGGCCCGTTTACGCGTATCAATGTCGTACACGGGGTCGATCTTGTGTGCACGTTGGGCTCCAAGCACGCAAAAGGCGACACGCTCACACGTTCGTGTGGTGTGTCGCCATTCTCACGCGACCTTGGAATTGAAGGTCAAGTGCCCCGAGTGGGATTCGAACCCACACTGTCGGTGGTTTGAGCACCGCTTCTCTGACCAGTTGGAATACCGGGGCCTAATGAATCGAAGGTTGACGGTCACCCGCCGTGCCCTCACCATACCGCAGCTAGGTAGGCTCATGGGAAGCCGTATCGCCCCGTATCGAGGAGCCCCGTGACCACCCCCGAGTCGCCCCAGCCGCCCGTCGCCGACGACGACAAGTCGCACGTCCCGCCGCTGACGACCCGCGTCGTCATCGCCGAGGACGAAGCCCTCATCCGGCTCGACCTCAAGGAGATGCTGGAGGAAGAGGGCTACTCGGTCGTGGGCGAGGCCGGAGACGGTCAGAAGGCCGTCGAGCTCGCCCGGGAGCACAAGCCGGACCTCGTGATCCTCGACGTGAAGATGCCGATCCTCGACGGCATCTCCGCCGCCGAGCAGATCGCCGCCGAGTCCATCGCCCCGGTCCTCATGCTGACCGCGTTCTCGCAGCGCGACCTCGTCGAGCGGGCACGGGACGCGGGCGCGATGGCGTACCTCGTGAAGCCGTTCAGTAAGAGCGATGTCGTACCGGCGATCGAGATGGCCGTGTCCCGCTTCGCCGAGCTGAAGACGCTGGAGAACGAGGTTGCGGACCTCACCCTGCGGCTGGAGACGCGGAAGCTCGTGGACCGGGCGAAGTCGATACTGCAGACGCAGTACGGGCTGACCGAGCCGGCCGCGTTCCGGTGGATCCAGAAGACGTCGATGGACCGTCGGCTGTCCATGCAGCAGGTCGCCGAGGCGGTCATCGAGGACGCCGAGGAGAAGAAGGCCGCGGCCAAGGAGCAGTAGGGCGTACGTACACGTATGACGAAGGGGCCCGGCCGCGTGAGGAACGCGGTCGGACCCCTTCTTCGTACACGAGCGGCAGCGGTCAGTCCTCGCCGAGGTACGCCTTGCGGACGGACTCGTCGTGGAGGAGGTTCTGGCCGGTTCCGGAGAGGACGACCTTGCCGATCTCCATGACGTGGCCCTGGTCGGCGAGGGAGAGCGCCGCCTGGGCGTTCTGTTCGACGAGGAGGATCGTCGTGCCGGTGGAGCGGAGCTCGACGATGGTCTCCATGATCTTCTGCATCATGATCGGGGAGAGGCCCATGGAGGGCTCGTCGAGCATGAGCAGTTTGGGCTGGGACATGAGGGCGCGGCCCATGGCGAGCATTTGCTGTTCGCCGCCGGAGAGGGTGCCTGCGGCCTGCTTGCGGCGCTCTCCCAGGATGGGGAAGAGGTCGTAGGCGCGCTTGATGTCCTTTTCGATGCCTTCTTTGTCGTTGCGGAGGAAGGCGCCGAGCTGGAGGTTCTCCATGATCGTCAGCCGGGGGAAGATGTGCCGGCCTTCGGGGGAGTGGGCGAGGCCCAGGGCGACGATCTTGTGGGCGGGGATTCCGGTGAGGGGTTTCCCGTCGAAGAGGATCTTTCCGGAGGTGGGTTTGAGGAGTCCGGAGATGGTGCGCAGGGTGGTGGTTTTTCCTGCGCCGTTGGTGCCGATGAGGGTGACGACCTGGCCGGCTTCGACGGAGAAGGTGATGCCCTTGACGGCTTCGATCTTGCCGTAGGAGACGCGGAGGTCCTCGACCTCCAGGAGGGCGGTCACTGGGCGTCTCCTTCGGTGCGGGTGGTGCTCTCGGTGGTGCTCCGCGTGTCTGCCTGTGCGTCTGCCTGTGCTTGGGCTGCGGCGACTTCGGCTGCTTCTTCGGCGCCGGGGGCGCCTTCGAAGGGGGTGCCGAGGTAGGCGGCGACGACGCGTTCGTCGCTCTGGACGGTGTCGGGGGTGCCTTCGACGAGTTTTTCGCCCTGGACGAGGCAGGCGACGCGGTCGCAGAGGTTGAAGATGAAGCGCATGTCGTGCTCGATGACGAGTACGGCGATGCCTTGGTCGCGGATGGCGAAGATGAGTTCTTCGGTGACGCGGGTTTCCTGCGGGTTCATGCCGGCGGTGGGCTCGTCGAGGAGCAGCAGTCCGGGGTCGCTCGCGAGGGCGCGGGCGATTTCGAGCTTGCGTTGTTCGCCGTAGGGGAGGTTGCGGGAGAGGTGGTCGGCCTTGTGGGCGAGGCCGATGAATTCCAGCAGTTCCATGGCGCGTTCGTGGGACGCCTTTTCGGCTTTCTTGAAGCCGGGGCCGCGCAGGAGGGCGGAGAAGAGGCCTTCCTTGGTGCGGGTGTGGCGTCCGACGAGGACGTTCTCCAGGACGGTCATGTTGGAGAAGAGTCGGATGTTCTGGAAGGTGCGGGCGATGCCGGCTTTGGTGACGAGGTGGGGTTTGGGCGGGAGGACGGTGCCTTTGTAGCTGACCTTGCCTTCGGTGGGGACGTACAGCCCGGTGAGGCAGTTGAAGAAGGTGGTCTTGCCGGCGCCGTTGGGTCCGATGAGGCCGACGATTTCGCCGGTGTTGACCTGGAGGCTGACGTCGCGGACGGCGGTGAGGCCGCCGAAGCGCATGGTGACGCCGCTGGCGTCGAGGACGGTCGTGGTGGTGGCTGTGGGAGTTGCCATGGTGTTCACGCCCCCGCCTTCGTGGCGCCGGTGGCCGTGCCGGACAACGCGTCGTCCGGGGTGGCGAGTTGGTCCGTCTCGTGGAATTCGAGTTTCTTGCGGCGGTCGGCGACGAGTCCCTCGGGCTTGAAGCGCATCAGCAGGATGAGGGCGAGTCCGAAGAGGACGAGCTGGTAGTCCTGCATGAAGGCGAGTTTCGCCGGGATGAGGTAGAGGAGCGCCGCACCGATGAGGGGTCCTGCGATGGTGCCCATGCCGCCGAGGATGACGGCGGCGAGCAGGAATGCGGAGTTGGGGGCGACCGATCCGGCGAACTGGTACTGCTCGGGGGTGACGCTGTAGCCGAGGTGTGCCTGGACGGAGCCGGCGAAGCCTGCGAGGGAGGCGCCGAGTGCGAAGGCGAGGAGCTTGAGGCGGAAGCCGTTGATGCCCATGGCGGTGGCGGCGGTTTCGTCCTCGCGGATGGCGACCCAGGCGCGTCCGATGCGGGATTCGGCGGAGCGGCGGAAGACGAGTACGACGATGACGGTGAAGAGCAGCATCAGCAGGAAGTAGTTGGAGCTCCTGGTGAGGCTGAAGCCGAGGAAGTCGTGTTGGATGCCGAGGTCGAACCCGAAGATGTTGAGGTCGGGGACGTTGGTGACGCCGTTGGAGCCGTTGGTGATGTCGGGTCCTGTGACGCCGTTGAGGTTGAGGACGGTGATGCGGAAGATCTCGCCGAAGCCGAGGGTGACGATGGCGAGGTAGTCGCCGCGCAGTCGCAGGGTCGGTGCGCCGATGATGACGCCGAAGAGGAGCGAGGCTGCGGCTCCGGCCAGTGCGGCTGCCCAGAAGGGGAACTTGATGTCGAAGGCGGAGCTTGCGGTGCCGGAGACGAGGGCCGCGGTGTAGGCGCCGACGCCGAGGAAGGCGACGTATCCGAGGTCGAGGAGTCCGGCGAGGCCGACGACGACGTTGAGGCCGAGGGCGACGGTGGCGAAGATGAGGACCTGGGCGCCGATGAGGGCGTACTGGTCGTTGGTCTGGGTGAAGGGGAAGCAGACCGCGGCGACGAGGGCGGCGAGCATGGCGACCTTGCGGTGCCTGCCCGCGAGCTGGCTGGCGCGGCGGGGGAGGCCGGCCTTGCCGAGTGCGGCGAAGGTGAATCCGGCGGTGATGAGGAACCCGACGAAGAGCTGGGGTTCTTCGCTGTCGATGTCGATGCCGTAGGCGAAGACGAAGAGGCCGGCGGCGAAGACGCCGGTGATGACGAGGATTTCGGTCCAGCCGGGGAGTTGCTTGGGGGTGCCGGGGGCGGGTGCCTTGAGGCTGTATCGGAAGCGTTCCCAGGTGCTGGTGGCGGTTCCTTCGCCGTGTGCGTCTTCGGGGAGTGCGAAGGCTCCGACGGTGGCGACGAGTGCGCCGACGCCGGAGATCCAGGCTCCGGGTTCGAGGTTGACGAGGCCGCCGAGGACGACGGAGATGGCGCCCATGGTGAAGCCGGTGGTGGCGAGGGTGCCGAGGGCGACGAGTCGCACGGGGCTGTGGGTGCCGCCGGGGGTGAGCCAGCGCAGGCCCTTGATTCCGTACCCGGAGAGGGTGAGGAGGAGGGTGAGGAGTGCGCCGACGAGGGTGAGGGTCTGGAGTCCGCCGGGGTAGCCGGTGACGGTGAGGTTGCCCGGGAATTCCTGGCTCCAGGTCCAGGCGAGGAAGGTGCCGGCGAGTGCGACGGCGGATCCGGCCAGGGCGAGGATGCGGGCGGTGCTGGTGGGGAGCGGGATGAGCGGGGCGCCGGTGGTGCCGGTGGTTTTGCTGAGGTTGGTGGTCATGGTGCTCACGCCCGATCCGCGACGCGCTCGCCGAGCAGGCCCTGGGGCCTGACGAGGAGGACGATGATGAGGAGGCTGAAGGCCCAGACGTCCTTCCAGCTGCCTCCGCCGAAGAGTTCCATGCCGGGGATTTCGGCGATGTATCCGGTGGCGAGGGCTTCGGCGACGCCGAGGACGAGGCCTCCGAGCATGGCTCCGTAGATGTTGCCGATGCCGCCGAGGACTGCCGCGGTGAAGGCCTTGAGGCCGAGCAGGAAGCCCATGCGGAAGCTGACCTGGCCGTTGTGGAGGCCGTAGCCGACCGCTGCGACGGCGGCGAAGGCGGCGCCGATCGCGAAGGCGGTGACGATGATGCGGTCGGTGTTGATGCCCATGAGCTTGGCGGTGTCGGGGTCCTGGGCGGTGGCCTGCATGCCGCGGCCGGTGCGGGTCTTGTTGACGAAGAACCCGAGGATGAGCATGGACAGCGGGGCCGCGATGAGCAGGAACAGGCCGCCGGGCTGGATGTTGGCGCCGAAGAGGCTGACGGCTTCGCCCTTGAGCTGGGGGAAGACGTGGTCCTTCTTGGCGTCGGGGTACCACTGCCAGACGAGTTGTTGCAGGACGATGGAGAGCCCGATCGCGGTGATCAGGGGGGCCAGCCGTGGTGCGCCTCGCAAGGGGCGGTAGGCGAAGCGTTCTGCGGCGGTCGCCACGGCGACGGATACGGCCATGCCGCCGACGATCATGAGCGGGATGGCGGCGCCGAGGGAGAACCCGGCGGGGAGTATGAGGTAGACGGTCAGGGCGCCGAAGCCGCCGACCATGAATATCTCGCCGTGGGCGAAGTTGATGAGCTGGACAATGCCGTAGACCATCGTGTAGCCGATCGCGATGAGACCGTACATCGCGCCGAGGATGAGTCCATTGGCCAGCTGTTGCGGCAGTTCGTGCACCGCAGGGCCTCCGTCAGTGGTTCGGAATATGGCACCGCGCGGGAGCGCTGGTGGCGCGCCCGCGCGGTCTGGGGGTGTCGCGTGGTGCGAGTGCCGTGGTTACGGCTTGTACGCCTCGCTGAACTTGGGCGCCCACTTGCCCTTTTCCACCTCGTAGGCGGTCATCATGGTGTTGGTGGTGTCGCCGAACTCGTCGAAGGAGACGGGTCCTGTGACGCCGTCGAACTTGACCTTGGACATGGACTCCAGGGTCTTGGGGCGCAGGTCGTCGGGGACCTTGCCGTTGTTGGCCGCGACGGCGATCTTGACGGCCTCGATGATGGACCAGGTGGCGTCGTAGGTGCCGCCGCCGTAGGCCTCGTAGTCTTCCTTGTAGCCGGCTGCCTTGTAGTCGGTGATGAACTTCTTGGCGGAGTCCAGCTGCTCGACGGGCTTGCCGACGGAGGTGGCGAGGTCGCCCTCGGCCTTCTTGTTGAGCTTGAGGAAGTCGGCGCTGTAGATGCCGTCGCCGCCCATGAGCGGGATCTTGGTGCCGCTGTCCTTGAGCTGCTGGCTGAGGGGGCCGGCTGCCGGGTATTCGCCGCCGTAGTACAGGGCCTTGGCGCCGGACTGCTTGACCTTGGTGACGATGGAGTTGAAGTCGCGCTCTTCGGGGACGACGTGGTCCTCGCCGACGATCTTGCCGCCGAGCTTGGTGAACTGGTCCTTGAAGGACGCCGCGAGACCTGCTCCGTAGGTCTTCTGGTCGTCCATGAGGTAGACCTTGTCGATCTTCTTCGTGGTGAAGAGGTACTTCGCGGCGAAGGCGCCCTGCACCTGGTCGGTGGTGGCGGTGCGGAAGTAGGCGTTGAAGGGGCGCTTCTTGTCGCCGGTCTTCCAGCCGTCGCCCTGGGTCAGTTCGGTTCCGGTGTTGGCCGGGGAGACCTGGGTGAGCTTGGCGTCGGTGAAGGGCTTCTGCATCACCTGGGAGATGCTGGAGTTCAGCGGGCCGACGACGCCGACGACCTTTTTGTCGCTGATGAACTTGGCGGCGTTCTGCTGGCCGACGTTGGGCTGCCCCTGGTCGTCGAGGGGCTGGGCGACGAACTCGACGCCGGGAACGGTGTTGTTCTTGTTCGCGTTCTTGATGGCGAGGTCGGCGGAGTTGCGGATGCCGAGGCCCAGCGCGGAGAGGTCGCCGCTGAAGGGGGCGTCGACACCGATGACGACCTTGGTCTTGGCGCCGCCGCCTCCGCCGCCTCCGCCGGTGGAGCCCTTGTCGTCGCGGGAACCGCAGGCGGTGAGGGTGAGCGCTCCGGTGGTGAGCACTGTGGTGAGTATGAGCAAAGAACGGTGTCGCACGAAGGGGTCCTTTCCCTGGCGCGGCTTCCTCGACGTGAGGCGCCGTGTCGTTCGCCGGGCCGTACGTGGGCGTTGCTGAGTGCGGTGCTGTGGCGACGCGCCCGGCGGCGCGGTGACTGGCCGTGACTCTAAGCGCAGGGGAAGGCAGCGGGGAGCGGCGTGCACAGGATGTGACGCTCTTGTTATGCCGTGGCCAGAAGCTCGGGTGACAGGACGGGCTTTTCGGTCATTTCCTTTGGGGTGCGGAATCTCGAATACCGAGAACTCCCAGCGTGATTAAGGTGCTTGGGCCGTTCATGGTGCTGACAGTCCGCTATGCGGACAACTTGTGCAGGAAGGGTTCTGCGGCGTGCTTCCCGCGACGCTGGATCTCGTGATTCCGCTTCTGGCGGTCATTACGGTGCGTGACGACCGCGCGGCATGCGGACGGTGGGTCCCGGAAGTCGGTCACTGTTCTGCGGTGCTGGTCAGTGCCAGGGGGGCTCGCTCGCCGCTCCGGTTCGGTAGCGCTCCGTGCAGGAATGCTTCGTCCGTTCGGTGATGAGTTTCTCGGCCGCCGCGTCGCCCGCGCGCTCGCGTTCCTTGCGCGCGGCCTCCATGACGGAGATGACGATGTTGTTCTGGGCGTTGGACATGCCCTCCTTCATGTAGTCGCCGGTCCCGCGTCCGGCGAGCCTCTCGCGGACCCAGTAGGAGGTCAGGTCCGCGCAGATCTTCGCGGGCGGGTCGGTGGACAGCGCGGGGAAAGAGGGTGTCTGCGCGGGGGGCGGCGGCTGTGCGCGGTCCGGGGCGCCGCAGCCGGCCAGCAGGGCTGCTGTGCAGAGGGCGGTGACAAGTGCGAACGGGCGGCGCGAAGGAGGTTTCACTTCTCCGACTCCCTTCCCCGGGGCCTCCGGGCTACCGGGGTGTCCAGGGTTCCCGGGTCACCTGGATATCAGGGCGTGCAGGATTTCGGAACCGTGCGCACGTGTCGCGCCAACTCGCCCTGACCGCAGTGGTGTTGAGCTGTGTGAGGGGTGAGGAGGATGGCCGGAACAGGTGACTCAATTACCTCTGGCGCCCCAGGGGGGCACGGACTCTAATGACCGCGTCGAAGAACCTCCCTTCCAGGCAGCGGAGCTGTTCATGAGTGGCAGGAATCGCTTTCGTACGGCCGCCCTCGGTGTGTCCCTCGCGACGATGACCTTCCTGGGCACCGTCGGTGCTTCCACGGCCGTCGCCGACGCCCCCGCCGTCTCGCAGACGGTCGAGCAGGCGGCCGACGCTTCGGCGGGGCAGGCGGCCCCGGGGGCCTGGGTGGACAAGGGCATGTGGGCGACGCTGAACGACTGCATCAGGACCGGGCGCTCCTATGTCGACAGCGGGGAAGCCACGGATTACCGGTGCATTCCGAACCGCATGTTCCACTTCTACTTCCTCTCCGTCTACATCTGATCCCTGGCGCTGATCCCCGAAGTCCCGCCCCGGAGGCCGGCACGATGGCGAAACCCACAGCTGTTCGTACGGTACGGAGATGGGGCATGGCGGCACTGGCCGCGTCCCTCCTCGCGGCGCTCCCGACGCCCGCCGCCGCGCGGGCCGACGAGGGCCCGCAGCCCGCGCTGAAGATCGTCAACAACCGTACGGAGCCCGTCTTTTCGCGCGCCGACGCCGTTTACCAGCAGGTCGACGTGGAGACCGAGGTGGACAGTGACCACGACGGGAAGCGCGACACGATCCGGATGCGGATCCTGCGGCCCAAGGAGACCGACGCCGGGCTGAAGGTCGCCACCATCATCGAGGCGAGTCCGTACTGGGGCGGCGGTCCCGACGTCCCGTTCCACAACGTCGACCTGGACGAGGACGGGCTGCCGTTCGGCGGGGAGCGGCTGACAGGTGACCCGCGCCGGCCCTCCCTCGCCGCCGCGGGCCCGGTGACGTACGGCGGGTACTACGACAACTACTACCTGCCGCGCGGCTATGCGGTCGCCGAGGTCGACAACGTCGGTACGGGGGCGGCGACCGGCTGCTCCACGTCCGGCGGGCGCAACGAGACGCTCGGCGCGAAGGCCGCCGTCGACTGGCTGGCCGGCCGGGCCCGCGGCCGGGACCTGGACGGGAAACCGGTCGGGGCCACCTGGTCGACGGGCAACTCCGCGATGATGGGCATCTCCTACAACGGAACGCTGCCCACCGCCGTCGCCTCGACGGGGGTCAGGGGCCTGAAGGCGATCGTGCCGATCTCCGGGATCTCCTCCTGGTACGACTACTACCGGGCGGGCGGCGGGGTCGTCGCGCCGGGCGGCTACCAGGGCGAGGACACCGACATCCTCGCGAAGGGCGTCAACAGCCGGGTGAACCCGGAGGTGTGCGCGCCGGTCCATGACGCGCTGACCGCCCAACAGGACCGCAGGACCGGGGACTTCGGGCCGTTCTGGAAGGAGCGGGACTACCTGAAGGACGTCGGGAGGATCAAGGCCGGTGTCTTCGTCGTGCACGGCTTCAACGACTGGAACGTGAAGACCAAGCAGTCGGTCCAGCTGTGGGACGCGCTGAAGAGGAACGGCGTGCCGCGCAAGATGTGGCTGCACCAGGCGGGGCACAGCAACCCGATGCCGCTGCGGATGGAGGAGTGGCTGCGCCAGACCCACCAGTGGTTCGACCACTGGCTGTACGGGCTGGAGAACGGCGCCCTCGAAGAGCCCGAGGTGGACGTCGAGCAGGCCGACTTCAGCTGGAAGCGGCAGTCGGAGTGGCCGGCCCGCGGGACACGGAACGAGACGCTCCGGCTGAATTCCCACGGCTTGTCGCCGTGGCCGGGACTGCCGGTCGCACAGTCGCTGACGGACGCGGGCCGCACCGTGAAGGCCGAGCAGCTGGCGGCGTCGCCGGATGCCGCGAACCCGAACCGGCTGGCGTACACGACGAGTGCGCTGAAGAAGGACCTGCGGGTCAACGGGGTGCCGAAGATGTCGGTCCTGGCCTCGTTGAAGGGGACCTCGCCGTACGTGACGGCGCTGCTGGTGGACTACGGGAAGGACACCCGGGCGACTGCGGGCACCTCCTCGGACACCTCGCAGCCTCCGGTCTGTTACGGGCAGGGCATCCCGGGGGACACCGGGTGTGCCTACCGCAGCAAGCACCGTACGGAGAGCGCCGACTTCAAGATCGTGTCGCGCGGGTGGCTGGACGTCCGGAACCGGAATTCCTTCTCCCGGCAGGACAAGGTCGTGGAGGGCCGCGAGTACGCGCTGAAGTGGGACATGCAGCCGCAGGAGTACGTCTTCAAGAAGGGGCACCGGCTGGGCGTGGTGCTGATGTCGACGGACTTCGACTACACGCTGCGGTACCCCGCCGGGACGAAGATGTCGGTCCGGGCAGGGTTCAGCAGTGTGACGCTGCCGGTCAGCCGGTGAGGCCCTCGGCGTCGCGGAGCATGCAGGTCAGGCGGGCGGTGCAGACCCGCTTGTCCTGCTCGTCGGTGATGACGATCTCGTAGGTGGCGGTGGAGCGTCCGCGGTGGACGGGGGTGGCCACACCGGTCACCAGTCCGCTGCGGGCGCTCCGGTGGTGGGTGCAGTTCAGGTCGACGCCGACGGCGAGCTTCTTGCTGCCGCCGTGCAGCATCGCGCCGATCGAGCCGAGGGTCTCGGCGAGGACGGCGGAGGCGCCGCCGTGCAGGAGTCCGTACGGCTGGGTGTTGCCCTCGACGGGCATGGTGGCGACGACGCGGTCCGAGGACGCTTCGACGATCTGCACACCCATGCGGGTGCCGAGGTGCCCGGCGGAGAACATCGCGTCCAGGTCGACGCCGAGCGCGGCGTATTCGTCGACGACGTCCTGCGGGAACTTCGTGGTGGACTGCTCACCCATGGGCCAGGCTCCGTTCGGTGTACGTGACCGTGCGGTCCGTGTGGTCTGTGTGGTCCGTGTCTAAGCGAACGCTCAGACGGTCGGTGATTGTTCCAGACGGACGACGACGGACTTGCTGGCGGGGGTGTTGCTGGTGTCCGCCGTCGCGTCGAGCGGCACCAGGACGTTGGTCTCGGGGTAGTAGGCGGCGGCGCAGCCGCGGGCGGTCGGGTAGTGGACGACGCGGAAGCCGGGGGCGCGGCGCTCGACGCCGTCCTTCCACTCGCTGACCAGGTCGGTGTACGAGCCGTCGGCGAGGCCCAGTTCGCGGGCGTCCTGCGGGTTGACGAGGACGACGCGGCGGCCGTCCCTGATGCCGCGGTAGCGGTCGTCGAGGCCGTAGATGGTGGTGTTGTACTGGTCGTGCGAGCGCAGAGTCTGCAACAGCAGCCGCCCGGCCGGGAGTTCGGGGTACTCGACGGGGGCGGCGGTGAAGTTGGCCTTGCCGGTGGCGGTGGGGAAGCGGCGCTCGTCGCGCGGGCCGTGCGGGAGGGTGAAGCCGCCGGGCGCCGCGACGCGGGCGTTGAAGTCCTCGAAGCCGGGGACGACGCGGGAGATCCGGTCGCGGATCGTCGCGTAGTCCTGCTCGAACTCCTCCCAGGGGGTGGCCGATTCCCTGCCGAGGGCGGCGCGGGCCATGCGGGCGACGATGGCGGGCTCGGACAGCAGGTGCGGGCTCGCGGGCGGGAGGTTGCCGCGGGAGGCGTGCACCATGCTCATGGAGTCCTCGACCGTCACGAACTGCTTGCCGCTCTTCTGCACGTCCTTGTCGGTGCGGCCGAGGGTGGGCAGGATCAGGGCGCGGGCGCCGGTGACGACGTGCGAGCGGTTGAGCTTGGTCGACACGTGGACGGTGAGCCGGGCCTTGCGCATGGCCGCCTCGGTGACGTGGGTGTCGGGGGTGGCGGCGACGAAGTTCCCGCCCATCGCGAAGAACACCTTGGCGTCGCCGTCGCGCAGTGCCTGGATGGCGCGGACCACGTCGAACCCGTGGTGGCGGGGCGAGGTGATGCCGAATTCCTTGTCGAGGGCGTCGAGGAAGGCGGGTGCGGGGCGCTCGAAGATGCCCATGGTGCGGTCGCCCTGGACGTTGGAGTGGCCGCGGACGGGGCAGACTCCGGCGCCGGTGCGCCCTATGTTGCCGCGCAGCAGGAGGAAGTTGACGACTTCGCGGATGGTCGGCACGGAGTGCTTGTGCTGGGTCAGGCCCATGGCCCAGCACACGATGACCCTCCTGGAGGCGAGGACCATGCGCAGCGCCCGCTCGATGTCGGCGCGCTCGAGACCGGTCGCGGCCAGTGTCTCGTCCCAGTCGGCGGCTTTCGCCGTCGCGGCGAACTCCTCGTACCCGTGGGTGTGTTCCCGTACGAACAGTTCGTCGACGGCTCCTTCCTTCTCCAGGATCAGCTTGTTGAGGAGGCGGAAGAGGGCCTGGTCGCCGCCGAGGCGGATCTGCAGGAAGAGGTCGGTGAGGGCGGTGCCCCTGAGCATGCCCTGGGGGGTCTGCGGGTTCTTGAAGCGCTCAAGTCCCGCTTCGGGCAGGGGATTCACCGAGATGATCTTCGCGCCCGCGTGCTTGGCCTTCTCCAGGGCGGTCAGCATGCGCGGGTGGTTGGTGCCGGGGTTCTGGCCGGCGACGATGATCAGGTCGGCCTGGTGGAGGTCCTCCAGGCTCACGCTGCCCTTGCCGATGCCGATGGTCTCCGTGAGGGCGGAGCCGGAGGACTCGTGGCACATGTTGGAGCAGTCGGGGAGGTTGTTCGTGCCGAACTCGCGGGCGAAGAGCTGGAGCAGGAACGCCGCCTCGTTGCTGGTGCGGCCCGAGGTGTAGAAGACGGCTTCGTCGGGGGAGTTGAGGGCCTTGAGCTCGCTTCCGATCAGGTCGAAGGCGTGCTCCCAGGTGACCGGCCGGTAGGTGTCCGCGTCCTCGTCGAGCAGCATCGGCTCGGTGATGCGGCCCTGCTGGCCCAGCCAGTACCCGCTGCGCTCCGTCAGGTCGGACACCGGGTGCGCGGCGAAGAACGCGGGCGTGACCCGGCGCACGGTGGCTTCCTCGGCGACGGCCTTCGCGCCGTTCTCACAGAATTCGGCGGTGTGCCGCTTGTCCTCCTCGGGCCAGGCGCAGCCGGGGCAGTCGAAGCCGTCCTTCTGGTTGACCTTGAGGAGGGTGCGGGCGGTGCGGACCGTGCCCATCTGCTGCTGGGCGATGCGCAGGGTGTGCGCGATGGCGGACAGGCCGGCGGCGGCGTGCTGGGGGGCCGCGACCCGAGGTGCGTCCTGGACCGGGTCCCCTGCGGGCGGCTTCGCTGCCATGGCGCTCCCCTTCGAGCGTTCGAACCTGTGAGCTCGCTCGGTACGTCTGAGCTTGCCCGGTACGTCTTCGATCCTGTCACGGGGCACTGACAGTGAGTACTGCGGGGCGGGGCGTGACCGCTCCGCGGACCGGATTGTCAGTGGGGCGGCCTAGGATCGGGGGCGTGGCAAAAACAGCAGCGAAGACCGCAGACAAGACTCCTGAGACCGCCGGCGGCCAGCAGGCAGATGCCTCGGCGGGCCGTCCCCGCCTGCTCCTCGTGGACGGGCACTCCATGGCCTACCGTGCGTTCTTCGCGCTGCCCGCGGAGAACTTCACGACTGCGAGCGGCCAGCCGACCAACGCCGTATACGGCTTCATGTCAATGCTGGCGAACACCCTGCGTGACGAGGCGCCCACGCACTTCGCGGTGGCGTTCGACGTGTCCCGCAAGACGTGGCGCTCCGAGGAGTTCCCGGAGTACAAGGCGAACCGCTCGAAGACCCCCGACGAGTTCAAGGGGCAGGTCGAGCTGATCGGCGAGGTCCTCGACGCCATGCGCGTCGAGCGGTTCGCGATCGACGGGTTCGAGGCGGACGACGTGATCGCCACGCTGGCCACGCAGGCCGAGGCGGCCGGGTTCGACGTGGTGATCATGACGGGCGACCGTGACTCGTTCCAGCTGATCACCGAGCACGTCTCGGTGCTGTACCCGACCAAGGGCGTCTCCGAGATGACCCGGTTCACCCCGGAGAAGGTCGAGGAGAAGTACGGGTTGACGCCGCAGCAGTACCCCGACTTCGCGGCGCTGCGCGGCGACCCGTCCGACAACCTGCCGGGCATCCCGAAGGTCGGCGAGAAGACCGCCGCAAAGTGGATCAACGAATTCGGTTCGTTCGCGGAGCTGGTGGAGCGCGCCGACGAGGTCAAGGGCGTGGCCGGGCAGAACTTCCGTGACCACCTCGACGCCGTGAAGCTCAACCGCAAGCTCACCGAGATGGTGCGCGACGTGGAGCTGGCCAAGGGCCCCGCCGACCTGGAGCGCACTCCGTACGACCGGGCGGCCCTGGCCGGCGTCCTGGACGTGCTGGAGATCCGCAACGCGTCGCTGCGGGAGCGGCTGCTGGCCGTGGACCCGGGTGCGGCCCAGGCCCAGCCGGAGCCGGAGCCGCAGGAGGAGCCCGTCGTCGAGATCGACGGCCGGATGCTGGCGGCAGGCGAGTTGGCGCCCTGGCTCGCGGACGTTCCCGCGGGCGAGCTGGTCGCGGTCGTGGCGGGTTACGAGTGGGCGCTGGGCAGTGGGGACGTCCGCGAGGTGGCGTTGGCGCTGGGCAGCGGTCCGGCCTGCTGGTTCGTGCCCGAGGACCTGTCGCCGGACGACGAGGCGGCCTTCACCCGGTGGCTTGCCGACGCCGACCGGCCGAAGGCGCTGCACATGGCCAAGCGGGTGCTGCGGGTGTTCGCGGAGCGTGGGTGGAGCGTGGCAGGCGTGGCCATGGACACGGCCGTCGCCGCCTACCTGGCCGAGCCGGGTTCGCGGCCCTTCGAGACCGACCCGCTCAACAGGCACCGTCAGAAGCGGGCCGGGAAGATCCGGACCAACAAGGACAAGCGTCAGCTCACCGAACTGGAGGTGCTGGTCGAGGACAAGCTCGGCCGGAAGCTGCCGCGGGTGGATCCGGACAAGGCCGAGGCGGGCCAGCAGTCGTTCGACTTCGAGGGCACGGCCGACCGGGAGGCGGCCGAGAAGCTGATGCTCGAAGCCCGCGCGGTGCTGGACCTGGCGTGCTGGTACGAGCAGGAGCTCGCGGACTCGGGCGCCCTCACGCTCATGCGGGAGTTGGAACTGCCGGTCGGGGATCTGCTGGTGCGCCTGGAGCGCGACGGCATCGCCGCCGACCGTGCGGGTCTTGAGCGGCTGGCGGAGGAGTACGGGGCGGAGGCCGAGCAGGCCGTCGCCGACGCACGCAGGGTCGCGGGCACGGACTTCAACCTGTCGTCGCCCAAGCAGCTCCAGGAGATCCTCTTCGAGACTCTGGCACTGCCGAAGACCAAGAAGATCAAGTCGGGTTACACCACGGACGCGGACGCCCTCGCCTGGCTGGCCACGCAGACGGACAACGAACTGCCGGTGATCCTGCTGCGCCACCGCGACCGCAACAGGCTGAAGACCACGGTGGACGGGCTGATCAACACCATCGCCGAGGACGGCAGGATCCACACCACCTTCAACCAGATGGTGGCGGCGACCGGGCGTCTGTCCTCGACCGACCCGAACCTGCAGAACATTCCGGTGCGCACCGTCGACGGCAGCCGCATCCGCCGCGGGTTCGTCGTCGGCGAGGGCTACGAGTGCCTGATGACCGCCGACTACAGCCAGATCGAACTGCGCGTGATGGCGCACCTCTCCCAGGACGAGGGCCTGATCGAGGCGTTCGCCTCCGGTGAGGACCTGCACACCACCGTCGCTTCCCAGGTGTTCGGCGTGGAGCGTTCCGAGGTCGACGCGGAGATGCGCCGCAAGATCAAGGCCATGTCGTACGGGCTGGCCTACGGTCTCTCGGCGTTCGGTCTGTCGCAGCAGCTGAACGTCGAAGTGTCCGAGGCGCGCGGCCTGATGGACACCTTCTTCGAGCGGTTCGGCGGCGTGCGGGACTACCTCCAGGTGGTCGTCGCGCAGGCCCGCGAGAAGGAGTACACGGAGACGATGCTGGGCCGTCGCCGCTACCTCCCCGACCTCAACAGCGACAATCGCCAGCGCCGTGAGGTGGCCGAGCGGATGGCGCTCAACGCCCCGATCCAGGGGACGGCCGCCGACATCGTCAAGGTCGCGATGCTGCGCGTGGACGAGGCGTTGGGGAAGGCCGGGCTCACCTCGCGGATGCTTCTCCAGGTGCACGACGAAATCGTGCTGGAGATCGCGAAGGGCGAGCGGGAGCAGGTGGAGGAGATCGTCCGCCGCGAGATGGCCGGAGCTGCCGAACTGCGTGTGGCGCTCGACGTGTCGGTGGGCGTCGGCGCGGACTGGGAGTCGGCGGCGCACTGACCCTGCGGGGCTTGCGGAGTGCGTTCCGGCGGGCCCGTCCCCGTGCGCGGTCAGTGCGATCGGGTACGGGGACGGGCCTTCGCCGCGCCGTCGGTCGTGTCATCCGCGTCGCCGTCCGCGCTGCCGACCGCACTGCCGGCCGTGCGATCCGCGCTGCCGTCCGCGTGGCCGCCCGTGTCATCGGCGCCGTCGGACGCGGGGGCTCCGGCTGGTGCGGCCGAGCCCCTGCGCCACCGGCGCACCAGGGCCGCGTACAGCACCAGCCCCACCAGCAGTCCCGCCCCGGCGCCGAAGCAGATCGTCGGCACGTAGTCGAACGGCCGCAGGGGGACGCTCTGGCGGGCCGCCCAGCTCACGCACCGCACGACCGCGCCCAGTACCGCGCACCCCAGCAGCAGGGCGAGTCCCGCGGTCCGCTGCCGCACGTCCAGCACGGGTACGCCGGTGAGCGCGACGGCCTCCGGCTGCCGCCGCAGCGCCGCCGCCAGGAACCAGCCGATGCCGACGGCGGCCAGCGCCGAAGTCCCGTACTGCGCATAGGTGTAGAGGGGGAGCCCGGCGTACGTCTGCCCCAGGACCGGCAGCAGTTCCATGCCGAGCCGGCCCGGATGCGTGAAGAGGTCCCACCCGACGTGGGTGAGCGAACCGGCCACCGCCGACAGTACGAACTTCCCCGCCAGGGACGGTGATGCGGCGGTCCAGTGCTCCCCGCGCAGGAGTCCGTACGCCCGCTGCTGCCAGGTGCGCGGCAGCAGCGCCGTCAGCGGTTCGCGCACCAGCAGCCACAGCCCCACCAGTACGGCGGTGCACAGGACGTCCACGGTGACGATGCCGGCCGCCGAGTGCGTGAAGTCGCCGAACGCCATGCCGCCGGGGACGACGGACGCGGCGTAGTACGTCAGGTCGGGGGCGAAGGATCCGGCGACGAGGGCGGACGCCAGGAACGGGCCGCGGCCCGTGCCGTTGCGGCGGATGCCGGGCAGTACGGCGGCGGCGTGGCTGAGGGTGAACGGCACCGGTGTCCTCCTGGAAGGCCCCGACTGGGCCTTGGCCGCTTTTGATCAATAACGTTCAGTATGCGGGACTGCCGGTGCGCGTCTTGCAGGGGATGCGAAGGTGGCGAACTGGTGAAAAGCGTCCAGAAGCCTGTGTTCCGGGGCCAAGAGTTGTCGTAGTGTCACGTGGGTCGTCGCGCTGGGGAGCGCGTCTGCCGCCGATGGGGAGGGACCACTCGCATGGCAGCACAATTCGGTCGCCGTTTGCGCAAGGGGGCGACCACGACGGCTGTCGCGGCGATAGCCGTGGCCGCCCTGTCCGCGTCGCAGGCCCCCGGGGCCGCGGGGAACCCGCCCTACGACGGGCGGACGGCAGGAGCGAAGCCCGCGCCCGAGAACGCTGCCACCGGCAACTCCCCCTACTACACGGACCTTCCGCCGCTGACGACGCCCGGTGCTCCGGACGCGAGCATCGGCCTGCCGGGGTCCGGCAACGGCACCACACCGGTGGGGGAGGCCGAGGCGGGTCTCCCGGCGACGGTGCTGGACGCGTACAAGAAGGCGCAGGCGGCCGTCGAGGCGGCCGATCCCTCCTGCCGTCTCCCGTGGCAACTCCTCGCCGCCATAGGCAAGGTGGAATCCGGCCAGGCGCGCGGCGGCCAGGTCGACGCCCAGGGCAACACCACCAGTCCGATCCGCGGTCCCGTCCTCAACGGCATCGGCTTCGCGAACATCTCGGACACCGACAAAGGCGAGTTCGACGGCGACTCCACGTACGACCGGGCGATAGGCCCGATGCAGTTCATCCCGTCGACCTGGGCGAGCAGCGGCAAGGACGGCAACGGGGACGGCCGCAAGGACCCCAACAACATCTACGACGCGGCGCTGGCCGCGGGGCACTACCTCTGCGCGGGCTCCCGCGACATGACGGACCCGGGGGACCGCGACAAGGCGATCCTCAGCTACAACCAGTCGCGGGAGTATCTGCGGACCGTCCTGTCCTGGTTCGAGTACTACCAGCGCGGCACCCACGAGGTCCCGGACGGCTCCGGCGTCCAGCCGACCGCGCCCGGACCCGACAGCCACCGCGACATCCCCGCGGGCAACGGCGGCAGCACGGCCCCGACCGCTCCCACCACCCCGCGCCCGGGCGCCACCAAGCCGCCGGTCACCAAGCCGCCGGCCACCAAACCCACCCCGACCAAGCCGCCCACGACTCCGGCCGGTCCCGTCGAGCTGCAGCAGACCAGCGACCGGAAGCTGGCCGCCGTCGCGGGCGGGGACTTCGCGGGCCGCCCGGCCGTGCGCGCGCTGAACGCGGCGGGCAAGCCGGTCGCGGGCGCCAAGGTGGACTTCACCGTCGTCGGCGCCACCGGCGCCCGCTTCCCGGGCAACGCGCTGCGCACCACCGTCACCACCGGCAAGGACGGCACCGCCACCGCGCCGGTCCTCGCGGCGGGCCGGCAGCCGGGCTCGTTCGTGGTCCGGGCGACCGTGCCCGGCGCACCGGCGGCCGAGTTCTGGGCGACGGTCAAGGCCAAGCCCGCCCCTGAGCCGAAGGCCGACGCGCTCGCCCGTACGTCGGACGCCGCGCTCAAGGCGGAGACCGGTGGCGAGTTCGCGGGCGCGGTCGAGGTGAAGGCGACCGCCGACGGCAAGGCGCTCGCGGGCGCCACGGTGTCCGCGGTGGTCACCGGCACCAAGGGCCCGTACTTCAAGGCCGCCGACGGCACCGTGGTACGCACCGTGGGCGGACTCACCACGGGCGCCGACGGCACGGTGAAGCTGCCGAAGCTGTACGCGGGCGACACCACCGGCACGTACGTCCTGCGGATCGTCGCCGACGGTGTCGCGCTGAACGTCCAGCTCACGGTCACGGCGGCACCGACGACGCCGCCCACGACACCTCCGACCACGCCGCCCACCACGCCTCCGACGACGACCCCGACGACACCGGGGACGACGCCGACGGGGACCCCTTCGGGGACGGGCACGCCGAAGCCGTAGCCGGGGCAGC
>NZ_JBSGZD010000130.1:0-20261 GCF_053610825.1 Streptomyces sp. NPDC054863
ACCCCGAGGGGCGCGGCGCCGCAGTGCCGTAGCAATGTGCCGATTGCAGTGCCGCAGCGGTGTGCAGGCTGCAGTGCCGCAGCGGCGTGCCGGCCGTGATGCCGTGGCGGTGGTGTCAGCCGCGGTGGATGGTGATGGTGGTCCAGGCGCCCACGTGGACGCGGTCGCCGTCCTGGAGGGGGACCGGGACGTACGGCTGGATCGGGTCTTCGCCGCCGTTGATCGTCGTGCCGTTCGTCGAGTTCTGGTCGACGACCGCCCAGGAACCGTCCGGCTGCTGCACCAGCACCGCGTGCTGGTGCGAGACGCCCGGGTCCTCCGGCGGGACGGCCAGGTCGACGTCGGGGGACTCGCCGGTGGAGTGCCGGCGGCGGCCGATGGTGATCTGGTTGCCCTGGAGCGGAAGCTGCTGCTCCGGCGAGTACGCGGGCAGGTTGAGACCGCCCGCCTCCGGGCCGCTGCGCTGCATCATCGCCATGAAGTACTCACGGTCGGGCGCGACCGTCGCCGACCAGTGCCCGCCGCCCGCCTGAGGACCGCCCTGCGGCTGGTACTCCTGCTGGTAGCCGCCCGGTCCCTGCTGGTGACCCTGCTGCTGGTGCTGACCCTGCTGCGGGTAGCCGCCGGGGTCGCCCTGCTGCTGCGAGGGGGGCGGCAGCATCCAGTCGTCCTCGCCGCCGCCGGTGTGCTGCGGCTGCTGCTGGTACTCCTGCTGGTAGCCGCCCTGCGGGCCCTGCTGCTGGAAGGGCTCGGCCGGCCGGTTCAGCTGCGAGGGCCGCGAACCCTGGTACTCGTACGGGTCGTGCGCCTGCGCTCCGTAACCCTGCCCCGGCCCCTGCTGCATGTGCTGCTGCGGCGGGGCGGGCGGTGCGTACGAGGTGGCCTGGTGGGTGAGGAAGTTCCACCGGCACTCCTCGCAGTACGGCGCCATCGCCTCGCGCGGCGTGCGGCACTGCGGGCACAGTTCGGCCTGCGCCGTAGCGTCGGGGCCGCCTCCGTACCCCTGGCCCTGGTCGGGCTGCGGGTATCCGTACGCGGGCGGTGGCGGCGGGGGCGGCGGCACGGCGCCGGTCATGCGATGGCCGCAGACCTCGCACCAGTCGTCGGAACCCGACTGGTGTCCGTTCGGGCAGGTCGGCATGTCGGCGCTTCCCCCTCTCCTCGTCCGGCCCGCAGGCCGTACACAGCTTTGGTCAGCCACTAGAAAGCTCTAGACAGCTCTTGGTCGAAAATAGTTGTACTGCGCTTACTTCTTTACTCGGACGGTCTTCGTGGAGCGCGTTTCGAGAGTCATCTCGTCCGCTTCCGCGACCTTCGCCTTCAGCCGCACAGTACCCGTCGCCTCGTCGACGACGTCCACCACCTTCGCAAGCAGTTTCGCAGTATCCGCGTTCCCCGACGCCGCCGCGAGCTGCACGGCCCGTCCCAGTTTGGACGTCGCGCCGTCGAAATCGCCCGACTTCCGCGCATCCAGGCCCTGTTGGATTGCTTGTGCAAGTTCTGCCTGGCCCGTGTAGTGGGCGACCTGCGGGTTGATCGAGGTGGAGGCCGCCATGTCGTCCGTCCAGACCGCCCTGACCAGCCCCTGGGAAAGGGTCTGCGGAGTGCCGCCCGCGGCGTCGGGGAGGATCAGCGAAACCCGGGCGGCCAGCATTTCCTGGCCCACACCGGCCTCCGGCACCGCCACGCACACGTGGTAGTCGCGGGACTCGTCGCCCCAGGAACCGGTCGGGTAGTCGCCCGCGCGGGGGCCCGCCTCCGTACGCCGTGAGGTCAGCTCCTCGACCGTGGGAGCGACCTGCTTCACGAACCTGATCTCGACCCCGACGGGCGTCCACAGGCGAAGATTCACATCCGCGACCTCCTTGCCCATCGCGTTCTCCATCATCTGCGTGAAGTCCGCGGTCAGCTCCGCCGGGTCCGCGACGATGTCCGCGGTGCCGAGGAGGGCGGACGCGATGCCCGTGACCTCTTTCACTTCCCAGTCCGTGCCCACACCGCGGGCGTCACAGGTGAAGCGGCCCGCGACGGCTTCCAGGGTGGCGGCCAGGTCCTTCGGCTGCTCGTGCTCGTTGCGGCCGTCGGTCAGCAGGATGCCGTGCCGGATCGGGGCCTCGGAGGAGGCCAGGAGCCGGTCGGCGAGGCGCAGCCAGGTGCCGATCGCGGTGCCGCCGCCCGCGGTCAGCGACCTCAGCGCACCCTTGGCCTGGGCACGGGTGGAGGCGTCGGCCACGGCCAGCCTGCCCTGGCCGGGGTAGACCTCCTTGGCCAGGTGGGTGCCGCCGACCACCGCGAAGGCCGTCCCGTCGCGCAGCGCGTCGATCGCCGCGGCCGTCGCGTCCCGGGCGCCGCGCATCTTCGTCGGCGGGTAGTCCATCGAACCCGAGCAGTCCACCATGATCACCACGGCGGCCGTCGGGTCCTGGCCGGGTATGTACGAGGGCGAGGCGGACGCGCCCGCCAGCGGCGAGCCGCCGCTGGTGCCGCCGCCGGTCGAGGTCACCGTGACGATCGCGTTGACCTCCCGGCCGCCCTCCGGGAGGAACTCGTTCTGGTACACGTCGACGGAGAACTGCGGCACGTTGGACTTGGAGAAATTGGCCATCGGATCGGCTCCTAGCGAATCTTGCGAAACCAGGTCCCGCGAGGGGACGGGGACGAAGAAGCGGAACGTACGAGGGAACTGAGCGGTGCCGTTGCCACAGGGACGGCACCGCCCCTGTGGCCGGGCCGCCCTAGGCGGATCCTGCCCCTTGCGGCAGCATCGGGAACGGCAGCACCGCCACTGTTACGTTGTCGTGGCCCCCGCCGTCGAGCGCGTGCCCCACCAGAACCTGGGCACTGTGCAGCGGGCGCTGCGCCGCGTCCGCCGGAATGACGTGTGCCATTTCCTGCGCCGCCTCCGCGTAGTTCCACAGCCCGTCCGTGCAGACGACGACCACTCCCGGCCGGTCCGGCTTGAACGAGGCGGTGTGCGGGTCGATCTCGTACGCGTCGGCGCCCAGCCACCCGGTGATCGCGTGCGCGCGGTCGTCGGCGTACGCCTCGGCCTCGCCCATCAGGCCCGCGGCGACCATCTGCGCGGCCCACGAGTCGTCCTCGGTGAGCCGGGCGGGCGGCGCCGACCGGTCGTCCGGCACCCAGTAGACGCGGCTGTCACCGATCCAGCCGACGACCAGCAGGCCGCCCGCGACGATCGAGGAGACCAGCGTGCACGCCGGGGCGTTCTGGTGGCGGTGCGGATCGTGCTCCATCGGCTGCGCCTGCTGCGCGGCGAGCACGTTGACGGCCTCGGCGGCGGCCAGGATCGCCTCGTGCAGGGCCTGCTGCGGGTGGGTGCCGCGCGGCAGCGACTCCAGGAGCAGGGTGTTCGCGGTGGCAGCGGCGGCGGCGGACGCCTCGTCGGGGCGGGTCGCGGACGACACCCCGTCGCAGACCACGGCGATCGTCGCCGTCGAACCGTCGGGCAGGACCGCCTCGGAGATCGCGAACGCGTCCTCGTTGCGGTGGTGGCGCAGACCGCGGTCGCTCACCGCGGCGACGGACGCCAGCTCCCGCTCCTGGTGGTCGCGCTCGCGGGGCTGGGCGTGGCCGCAGTTCTCGCAGTAGCCGTCGGTGTCGATACGGCCGGCCCGGCAGGCGACGCACATCTTCGCGGCACCGGCCTCAGCACCTGCCTGACCACCCGCCCCGGCACCTTCCTGCGCGCCCGCCTGCGCCTCGGCCTCCGAGGCGGCGGGGGCGGCGAGGGGGTAGTCGGCGACGGTGGGCCGCTGGACGACCGGCAGGTCCGCGGTGTCCTCGCCGCTGTCGCCCTCGCCGAAGTCGGGCGCGGACATGTCGGCCGTCGGGGGGTGGGCGGGCCGCTCGTCGGCGCCGCCCCCGTGGCCGTTGACCGGCTGCACGGCCGGTTCCGTACCGGGCGCATGCGTCCCGATGGCCACGGTCGGACGGTCGTCCGGTGGCTGCGGCACGGCCGTCAGGTCGTACCCGCACACCTCACAGAACGAGTCGCCCGTTTCCAGCGGCTCCTCGCAGCCGGGGCAGGCCGACAGCTGGTGCGTCTGCGACATCATCACACCCAAGTCCGGGGGCGGAGGCGGTTGGCCCGCTCCACCAGGTCGATCCTCTCGTCGCCGCGCTGCGCGAGCCGTGCGAGCACCCGGTACGAGCGTTCCAGGCCGAAGCGCAGGCCTCGCTCGTCGAGCTGGCTGCCGAGCAGCGCGGTCTGCACGGGGCGGGCCCCGTGCCCACCGGAGAGTACCCAGTCCAGTGCGGTACCCAGCACCTCGGTGGCCAACTGCTCACGGCGCACGGCGTCCAGACCGAAGCCCTGGAGGGCCTCCACCTGCGCCGCGGACGCCAGAAGATCGTCGATCAAGGGCTCCTGCGCGGCGCGCCGCCGCAGCCTCGCCCGTACGGCCGCCACGCGCGCCGCCGTGTAGTGGATAGACGCCTCGGGCACCGACTCCAGTGTCCGCACGGCCGCGGGCCTGGCGCCGGCCGCGAGCTGTACACGGGCGAGACCGAACGCGGCGCTCACATAGCTGGGGTCCGTGGTCCACACCAGGCGGTAGTACTCGGCCGCGTTGTCGAGCTGGCCGAGCACCTCCGCGCACACCGCGAGGGCCAGCTTGGGCGCGGCCTCGCCGGGGAAGGCGTCGTAGATCGCGTCGAAGGACAGCGCGGCCGTCTCGTTGTCCCCGGAGGTCAGGGCCGCGATGCCGCGGTACCAGACCACCCGCCAGTCGTCCGGATACGCGGCCTCCAGCTCCCGCAGCGTCTCGGCGGCGGTGGGCAGTTCGCCCATCTCCAGCCGGGCCCGCAGCTCGCGCAGCCGCCGCTCCACCGAGTCGCCCGGCGCCTGCTGGAGCGCCGTGATCAGCTCGGCGGGGGCCGAGGCCATCAAACCCGCGAGGAACCCGGCGTTCGGGTCGTTCGGGTCGACCCGGGGCACCGGCAGCGCCAGCGCGGTGGTCGAGGGCGGCAGGGGCAGGAGGTACGGCTCGGCGTGCTCCGGTGCCACGGACGCGGCGGCCGGGACGGCGGGGGCCGCGGCCGGCGGTGCGCCCGGGGGAGCGGGCGGAGCACCCGGCACCGGGGGCATCTGCAGCGCGCCCTGGGTCGGGGCGTACGCGACGGCTGCGGCTGCGGCGGGCTGCTGGTGGGTGGGGGTGCCGCTCAGGGCGGCGGCGGGCTGCTGCCCGGCCGGCAGCGGGGCGTGGGCCTGGGCCTGGGCGGGGATCTGGGCCTGCGCCGCCTGTGCCGGGTTCTGGCCCTGTGCCGGGATCTGGGCCTGCGCAGAGTTCTGGCCCTGCGGCGGAAGCTGTCCCTCCGGCTTCTTTCCGCCGCGCCGCGCACGACGCGGCACGGGCAGCGACCGCAGCCCCAACTGCGACACGGAACCGGTGAGTTCGGCGAAGAGCCCGGTGTCCGTGACCCGCAGCTCCGGGCCGAACAGCGTCGAGAGCGACGGCCGGGGCCGCCCCGTCTGGAGCGCCACGACCTCCCGCAGCACCCCCGTCAGCTGATCCGCCATCTCCGAGGCGGAAGCGAACCGGCGGGCCGGGTCCGGATCCGTCGCCCGTACGAGAAGCCGGTAGAAGGACTCGTACTGGTGGAAGACCGGAATGTTGTCCGGGTCCGGGAGGGAGTCCACGAAGACATTCGTGTAGCCCTGGAAGTCGAAGGTGAGGACGGCCAGTGTGCGCGCCACCGTGTACAGGTCGGAGGCGACCGAGGGGCCGACGTCGGCGACCTCGGGGGCCTGGTAGCCGACCGTGCCGTAGATCGCCGACTCGTCGTCGTCCATGCGGCGGACCGCGCCCATGTCGATCAGCTTCAGCTGGTCCTGCTGCTGGATCGCGTTGTCGACCTTGAAGTCGCAGTACAGGAGGTTCCTGCTGTGCAGGTGGCCGAGGGCCTCCAGGGCTTCGATGCCGTACGCGCAGGCCTGCTCGACCGGCAGCGGATCACGCTTGCCGCCGGTGTCGCGGCGCTCGTTGGCGATCTCCTTGAGGGACTTGCCGCCCACGTACTCCATGACGATGTAGCCGTCCATGGAGCCGGTGCGGGTGTCCAGGTGCTCCACGAAGTTGTAGATCCGCACGATGTTGGAGTGCTCGATCTCGGCGAGGAAGCGGCGCTCGGAGATCGCGGCGGCCATCGCGTCCTGGTCACCGGTGTCCAGGAGGCCCTTGAGAACCACCCAGCGGTCGGAGACCGCCTTGTCCACGGCGAGGTACACCCAGCCGAGACCGCCGTGCGCCAGACAGCCCACGACCTCGTACTGGCCGTGCACGACGTCGCCCGTGCCCAGCTTGGGCACGAAGGAGTACGGATTGCCGCACTTGGTGCAGAAGCCCTCGGTGCGGCCGGTCTTGGTGCCGCGCGAACGGCCCACCGGGGCGCCGCACTCGGAGCGGGAGCAGAACCGTTTGCGCTCCGGGACCTCCGGATTCGCCATGATCGCGGTGCGCGGATCGGGGCGCGGCACCTCGGGAACGGTGACCAGGCCCGCGCCCAGCCGGCTGCGGCCCGAGGCGGCGGTCGACTTGCCCGAGGACCGCACCGACACCGAACGGGACGCCGTCGCACCGGACAGCGCACGCGACAGGCGCCCGGACACCGAGCGGCGGGACGTCGCCGAGCGCGAGGACCGGGAGGACTGCGAGGACGCGCGCGAACTGCTCTGCACGGAGCCGCTGCGGGAGTCGCGGGACCCTCTTGAGGACGCCTTGCCACCACCCGTGACACCGGTGGCGGTCGCGGCGATCATGCCGGTCGGCGACACCACGGGCGCGAGCCCGCAGGTGTCGCAGTACATCTCGCCGCCGCCCATGTCCTCGTACGTGCCCCCGCAACCGGGGCGCTGACAGGCCGTGCTCATGGATTACCCCCGTTGGTGCGGTCGTTGGGCGCCAGTATTTCCCTGGCGGTCTGCTGGTAGCGCAGCACCGCCTGCTCGGCCACGCGCAGGTCGCAGGGCGCGCTCCACAGCATCCGGCGGGCCGCGTCGTACCGCTCGATGAGCTGCGGGTCCTCCGCCAGGCCGTGCCGGGCGACCTTCGCCTTGTACGCGTCCAGCCTGCCGCGCAGCTCGGCGCGGACGGCCAGCGGTGCGGTGACCGCGGTCAACGACTCGCGGGCCCGCAGCAGTTCGTCCTCGGCGTCCCGTTCGAGAGAGTCGAGCAGCGGGGACAGCCGGTGCCACTGGGCGCGCCTGCGGTAGTCGCCTGCCGTGGCGAGCAGCTCCTGGAGCGCGGTGGGCGGACCGCTCACCGCGGGCACCTCGGACGCCGCGATCTTCGCGAGGACCTCGCCGCGCGCCGACCTGGCCTCGGCGAGGGTGCGGTCCGCCCGCGAGAGCACGTCGCGCAGCCTCAGCAGCCGCTGCTCGGCGTCCTGCCGCACGGTCAGCACCGCGTCGATCTCCCGCCGTACGTCCTCCAGCGCGCGGGCCGCCCGGTCGTAGCGGTCGGTGTCGGGCCGTCCGCCGCCGGGCGCCGAACTCCCCGGCGCGGGACGCCAGAAGGCCAGCGGGTCGGACACCACCTGGACGCGCAGCGTCGCCAGCTCCTGCGTGATGGACTCCAGGTCGTCGCCCGCCGGATGCTCGCCGGGCCGCACGCCGACGGAGTGCGCCAGCGAGCGGGTGCGGTGCAGCTCCGCCGCCAGGAGGTCTATCCGGGCGGGCAGCGCCGACCACACCGCGTCGGCCGTGACGACCATGTCGAGGGAGGACGCGTACAGCTCGTTCATCCTGCTGACCAGCTCGGCGAGCGAGAAGTGCTCGGAGAGCTTCGCGGGACCGGTGATCGAGGACGGGGCCCCGTGCGCGTGCGCACCGCCGGACACCGTGATGCCCTGCCCCCGGAGGGCGTCGGTCAGCTCGGCCAGGTCCTCCCGGCTGGGCCAGCGCCGACGCGCCCGTACCTCACGGGCGCTCCGGAGGGCGGCGGTGTACGCGTCGAAGTACGTCCACAGCAGCGTGATCGACTGCTCGGCGGACGCCCACCGGTCCTTGGTGACCCCGGTCAGGTCGGCCCCTTCGAGGAGGCGCCGGCCCGCGTGGTCCTGGAGGGCGAGCAGCGACGTCTCGATCGCCTCGTGCTCGGCGCCGAGCCTGGCCAGCGCGCGGTCCACCTGGTCCCGGTCCAGGACCGGGCCCGGGGGACTCCCCGCGGAGCCGGGGGAGGATCCCGCGACGCCCATCGATCACCTCTCCGCTTCTGCCGTCAACTGCTGTTGCGCCATGGGTTGTTGCTGCGGGTCCGGTACGGCCCGGTGCCGACCCGACCGGCCCGGTGCTGCTCCGGTGGGCCGGTCAGTCCTTGAACTTCGGGGCCGGCGGTCCTGTGCTCCTGCCCAGGCCCGCTTCGAGCCAGTCCTCGTACGACTTCGCCCAGCGGGCCTTGCTGTACTCGGCGAGAACCTTGTTGATCCGGCGCACCAGGTCGACGTCGTCCTTGTTCGTCGCGACGCCGTAGTACTCGGTGGTGAACGGGGTGCCCTTCACCTCGATCGCCGGGTCCTGCGCCGCCTGGCTGGCGGCCAGCGCGTTGTCCGTGACGATGGCGTCGGCCTCGCCCAACTGGAGCCGCACCAGGCAGTCCAGCTGGTTGGGCACGATGTACTTCGGGTCGTCGAACAGCGCGCCGTGCGACTCCTTCTTCATCGCGTCGTACGCGGTGGAGCCCGCCGCCGTGCAGACCCGCTTGCCCTTCAGCGAGTCGTCGTACCCGGTGATCCCGGGCCCCTTCGGGGCCAGGACCTGCTGTCCCGCCTGGAAGTAGGCGTGGGAGAACGCCACGTCCTTGATCCGGTCGCAGTTGACCGTCATCGTCCGCACCACGATGTCGACCTTGTTGTCCTGCAGCGCGGGGATGCGCTGACTGGTCGGTATCGCACGGTAGATGACCTTGTCGGGGCTGCCGAACAGCTCCGTCGCGATCGCCTTCACGATGTCGATGTCGAAGCCTTCGAGCTGACCGCTGGCCGGGTTGCGGTAGCCCCAGCGGTAGCTGTTCTGGTCGATGCCCGCGACCAGCTTGCCCGCGGTGTCACCGGTCCTGGACTTGATCCGCTTGATCGCGGGCCCGTCCAGCGGCGACGGACGCAGGCTCGCCTCCGGGTTCTCGCACTCGTCGGCCTTCGCGGGCAGCGCGGCGACCGTACCGCTGCCGGGCGAGGACACCGTGTCCGGGCCGCCGCCCGCGGCGTCGGGCAGCGGCAGCACGGCCACGCCCGCCGTCAGCACACAGGCCGAGGCCAGTGCGACGAGACCCAGCCGCCAGCCGCCCCGCAGGGTGCGCGCCCTTCCGGTCCTGTCCGCCCGGGCCCCTGCCGATCCGGTCCGCCGCATCGCACTCCCTCCGGCCACCTGGTCCCGCGCCTCCTGCGCGTCGCGCGCGCTCATCACCTGAACTCCGAAAGCCTGCGGCCGATGCCCAGCACCGCTGCCGCCGCGGCGAGCACGGCCAGCACCGCCGCGCCGACCGCCAGCCCCGACAGTGCGCTCCGGCCGCCCTCGGCGGCCTCGGTGAACTCGCGCTGCTCCCACTCCAAGGCCTTCGCCAGCGCCTCGTCGACCTCGCCGAACGACTCACCGGTCGAGGTCTTCTCGCCGATGACCTTGTCCAGCGCACTGTCGTAGTTGCCCTGGTCGTCGGTCCTGCGCGCGTCCGCGTGCCGGATCTGCCACTCCTTGACGCCGGCAGCCGCACGCTTGACCGGGGCGGCGCCCCCGTCGTCCTCGGCGAGCTGCTGCGCCTTGGCCAGCTTCCGCTGGAGGTCGGCCATCCCGGTCGTGTAGTCGACGTCGTACTTGTCCTTCTTGTCCTTCGTGCTGACCGCGCCCCGCGAGACCAGGGTGAGGTTCTCGTTGGCACGGGCCTGGAGGGAGCTGATCCGGGCGTCGTTGAGGACCTTGAGCGACTCCTGGCCGTTCGCCCTGGAGTCGTCGAGTCCGGAGGACGCGACCGTGTGCCCGACGGCGAGCCACAGCAGGACGGCGGCGGAGGCGACGGTCGCGGTGAGCAGCCCCTGGTTGAACACCCTGTTCGTCCGCCGGTAGTTGCGGCGCTGGGCCCAGCCGAGGCCGCCGAGCGCCACCACGCCGAGCCCCAGTGCCAGATACGGCCAGGCGCTCGCGTCGTCGTAGTCGCGGTAGAGGCGGTCGGTCTCCTCGTCGTACAGCTTCTTCGCGGCAGGCAGCAGCTGGGTGGTCATCTGCTCGTTGGCGTACCGCAGGTAGGCGCCGCCGAGGGGGAGGCCCTGCCGGTTGCCGGCGCGGGCCCGCTCGATCAGGCCCGTGTACCGGGGGAGCTGCTGGTTGAGCCGGGTGATCTGCTGCCCCGACGCGCTCTCGCCCGATGTGTTCGCCGCTGCCTTGACCAGCAGGCGGGACGCCTCGGCGATGTCGTCGTTGTACTTCTTCGTCACCGCGGGCGGCTCCTGCGCGCCCGCGAGGAAACCACTCGCGGCGGAGGTGTCGGCGTCGGCCAGCGAACGGTAGATGCTCGCGGCGTCGGCGGACAGCGGCTGGCTGCGCGACACCACGTCGTCGGCCGCCGCGGCCCGGTCGGAGACCTGCCAGGCGGTCACCGCCCCGAACGCGATGACCAGGGCGGCCATGACGGCCCCGATGATCCGCAGCCGTCCGGGTTCGGTCGTCGCCCCGGCCCGCAGCCGGTCCATGCCCTCGGCCCATGCGCTGGTGCGCGCGGGCGGCGGTTGCTGCGGCCCCGGTACGCCGGGCCCGGGCGCGGTCGGCGCGGGCGCCACCGCGGTCCCCCCTGGGCCGCTCATCGGCGGGTGTGCCACGTGACCTCCCCCTCGGTCGTGGACGGCTGGCCCGTCTTCCGGCGGGCTCCCCTCCCCATGAATACGTCGGAGAGATCCGTTTGGTTCCCGTACGGGGCCCGCGGAGGATCAGTGCGCCGGTCCGTTCGGGGACCGGGACGGTGATCGACCGGGCGGCCGTTCGTTGCCAATTCGCGCCAGGGACATGCCACTTCGTGGCGAATCCTATGCGGACGTCGGTTCCGGGGCCATGGGGATCCGGCTGCCGCCCGTGTCGTCCCCCATTGCTCGGGTACGGCACGGGCGGCGGCCGGCGTGCGACACGGGTACCGGAGTGACGCGTGGTGCGCGATCCAGGCACGGATGTGACGCGTGGTGCGCGATCCAGGTACGGGCGTGACGCGTGGTGCGCGATCCAGGTACGGGCGTGACGCGTGGTGCGCGATCCAGGTACGGGCGTGACGCGTGGTGCGCGATCCAGGTACGGGCGTGACGTGTGGTGCGCGATGCCTGTAGGGGTGTTACGCGTAGTGCGCCCGCAACGTCCGGTGTGCCTGTGCCGGTGCCGCGACGTGGTCGAGGCCCAGCAGGGCGGCGCCGAGCACGGGTGCCGCCGTGACGACCCGGACGACCGCCTTCGGCGCCCGCTCGGCCAGCCGGGCCGAGATCCGGTCGCCCAGCTCCGGATGCCGGGCGGCCAGCACACTGCCGCCGAGCAGTACCGGCGCCTCCTCCTCCAGGAGGCCGAGCCGGCCCAGCGCCACCGACGACATCGCGACGACCTCGTCGGCCAGCCGGTGCACCAGGGACCGTGCCACCGCGTCCCCCCGCGCGGCGACCGCGAACACCAGCGGCGCGCACTCGTGCTGACGCACCGCCGGGATGCGGCCCAGGTGCAGCGCCTCTATGAGGGCGTACATCGACGCCAGCCCGAAGTGCGCGGGCAGCGTGCGCGCCAGCTCCGTCGGTTCCCCGCGGCCGTCCTCCGCACGGGCGGCGCACCACAGGGCCTCCTCGGCGAGGCCCCCGCCGCCGCCCCAGTCGCCGGAGATCTTGCCGATCGCCGGGAAGCGGGCGGTGCGCCCGTCGGGCAGCATGCCGACGCAGTTGATGCCCGCCCCGCAGACCACCGCGACGCCGCGCGGCTCGTCCACGCCGGCCCGCAGGATCGCGAAGGTGTCGTTGCGGACCTCGGTGCTCCGGCCCCAGCCGCGCGCCTGCACCGCGGCCTCCAACTCGCGCTCCTCGACCGGCAGATCGGCGTTGGCCAGGCATGCCGACACATGGTCGACACCGCCGACCCCCGCCTCCTCCATGGCCTCTGCGACCGCGTTCGCGAGGATGTCGACGGCCACCTGCACGCCCACCAGGGGCGGCTGGAATCCGCCGCCCCTGCCGGTGCCCAGGACGCGGCCGTCCGCGCTGACGACGGCGACGTCCGTCTTGCTGTTTCCCGCGTCGATGGCCAGTACCGAGCCACTGGCCCGGGAAGTCGTGCTCACACCCACGCCAGGTGCTCCCGGTTGTGCGCGATCAGCTTGTCCGTGAGCGCCTCGGCGTACTCGAACTGCCCGACCAGGGGGTGTGCGAGCAGCGCCTTGAAGACCCGCTCACGGCCGCCGTGCACAGCCGCCTCAAGAGCGAGGTTCTCGTAGGCCGTGACGTTCGCGACCAGACCGGCGTACATCGGGTCCAGCGCCGGCACCTCAAGAGGCGTCGCCCCGGACGCGTCGATGCGGGCCTGCGTCTCGATGACCGCGTCGTCGGGGAGGAAGGGCAGCGTGCCGTTGTTGTAGGTGTTGACCACCTGCACAGGGGAACCACCGCAGCCGAGCAGCCCGGACGCCAGGTCCACGGCCGCCTCCGAGTAGAAGGCGCCGCCGCGCTTGGCGAGCAGCTCCGGCTTCTCGTCGAGCGCCGGGTCGCCGTACATGGCCAGCAACTCCTTCTCCATGGCAGCCACTTCGGCCGCCCTGGACGGCTTGGTGCCGAGCTCCCGCACGACCTCGTCGTGCTGGTAGAAGTACCGCAGGTAGTACGAGGGAACGACGCCGAGGCGGTCCACGACGGCGCGCGGCATCTGCAGGTCGGCGGCGATGGCGTCGCCGTGCTCGGCGATCAGCTTCGGCAGCAGGTTCTCGCCGGCCGGGCCGCCCAGCCGTACGCCCAGCTCCCAGGTGAGGTGGTTGAGACCCACGTGGTCGAGGTGGACCTCGGCCGGGGTGACGTCGAGGAGCGCGGCGAACTTCCGCTGGAAGCCGATCGCGACGTTGCACAGCCCCACCGCTCTGTGGCCCGCGTTCAGCAGGGCGCGGGTGACGATGCCGACCGGGTTGGTGAAGTCGATGATCCACGCGTCCGGGTTCGCACGGCGGACGCGCTCGGCGATGTCCAGGACGACCGGGACCGTGCGCAGCGCCTTGGCGAGACCGCCCGCGCCCGTCGTCTCCTGGCCGACGCAGCCGCACTCCAGCGGCCACGTCTCGTCCTTGCCGCGGGCCGCCTGGCCGCCCACGCGGAGCTGCAGCAGCACCGCGTCGGCGCCGGCGACGCCCGCGTCCAGGTCGGACGTGGTGGTGACGGTGCCCGGGTGGCCCTGCTTGGCGAAGATGCGGCGGGCGAGGCCGCCGACCAGGCCCAGACGGTCTGCCGCCGGGTCGATCAGGACCAGCTCGGTGATCGGGAGGGTGTCCCGCAGCCGGGCGAAGCCGTCGATCAACTCGGGTGTGTAGGTGGATCCTCCACCGACTACTGCGAGCTTCATGTGCGTGACCTAGCCCTTCACTCCGGTCAGCGTGACACCCTCGACGAACGCCTTCTGGGCGAAGAAGAAGACGAGGATCACGGGGGCCATGACCAGTACGGTCGCGGCCATGGTCAGATTCCAGTTGGTCTGGTGGGCGCCCTTGAAGGACTCCAACCCGTAACTCAGCGTCCACGCGGCCGGGTTCTCCGACGCGTAGATCTGCGGTCCGAAGTAGTCGTTCCACAGGGCGAAGAACTGGAACAGGGCGATCGCCGCGACGCCGGGCTTGGCCATCGGCAGCACGATGCGGATCAGCGTGCGGAACTCGCCGCAGCCGTCCACCTTCGCCGCGTCCAGGTACTCGTTGGGGATGGTCAGCAGGAACTGCCGCAGCAGGAAGATGGAGAACGCGTCGCCGAAAGCGAGCGGGATGATCAGCGGCCACAGCGTGCCGGTGAGGTCCAGCTGCTTCGACCAGAACAGGTACATCGGGATGATCACGACCTGCTGCGGCAGCATCATCATCGAGATGACCAGCATCAGGGACAGGTTGCGGCCCCTGAAGCGGAACTTGGCGAGCGCGTACGCCACCGGTACCGACGAGACGACGGTGAGGACCGTGCCGAGTCCCGCGTACATCAGGCTGTTCTTCCACCAGCTGAGGAAGCCCGGCGTCTCGAAGACCTTGACGTAGTTGCCCCACTCCCAGGTGTGCGGCACCAGGTCGCTGGTGAGCGCCTGCGCGTCGCTCATCAAAGAGGTGAGGAAGAGGAAGACGAACGGCAGTACGAAGAACAGTGCCGCCGCTATCCCGAGGGAGTGCACGCCGATCCAGTGCAGCGCGGCCTTGCGGCGTGCGGTGCGGTGGGCGGGGGTGGGTGCACCGGGGTCGTTCGTACTGAGCGATCGCTCAAGTGTCGTGAGGGACATGGGAGTTACTCACCTGCCTGGAGGAGGCCGCCGCGACGTCGCATCAGCAGGGCCGTGAAGGCCATCGCCAGGACGAACAGGACGAGCGCGGTGACCGCGGCCGCGCCGTAGTCGAAGCGCTGGAAGCCGAGGTTGTAGACGAGCTGCGGCAGGGTCAGGGTCGACTTGTCCGGGAAGCCGGGCTCGAACTGCTGGCCCGAGTTGCCGATGATGCCGGAGGCGACCTTCCCCGCCACGAACGGCTGGGTGTAGTACTGCATCGCCTGGATGACGCCCGTGACGACCGCGAACATCACGATGGGCGAGATGTTCGGCAGCGTCACGAAGCGGAACCGCTGCCAGGCCGACGCGCCGTCCAGCTCCGCCGCCTCGTACTGCTCCTTCGGTACGTCCAGGAGCGCCGCCATGAAGATGACCATCAGGTCGCCGATGCCCCACACCGCGAGGATGGTGAGCGCCGGCTTCGAGAAGGCCGGATCGGTGAACCAGTCGGGGGTGGGCAGACCGAGGTTGCCCAGGATCTCGTTGACCGGCCCCGTGCCCGGGTTCAGCAGGAAGACGAAACCGATGGTCGCGGCGACCGGCGGAGCCAGGTAGGGCAGGTAGAAGAGGGTGCGGAAGATTCCCGTACCCGTCTTGATCTTGGTGATCAGCAGGCCGATGCCGAGGCCGAAGACGACCCGGCACGCCACCATCACGACGACCAGCCACAGCGTGTTGCGCATCGCGGGCCAGAAGTTCGGATAGTTCTCGAAGACGTACTTCCAGTTGTCGAAGCCGTTGAACACCGGCGCGGTGAAACCGTCGTACTTCGTGAACGAGAAGTACACGACGGAGAGGAGCGGGTACGCGAAGAAGAACGCGAAGCCGACCAGCCAGGGAGACATGAAGGCCGCTGTACGCAGCGCAGTCTTCCTGCGCTTCGTACGGAGCGTGTGCGTGGTCATGACGGGACTACTTCGCCTTCGCGATGTCGGTGTCGATCTGCTGGGCGAGCTTCTCCAGCCCTGCCTTCAGGTCCTTCTCGTTGCCCTTCTCGTACTGGTAGCCGAACTCCTGGATGGAGTTCAGGTACGCGGCGCCGTTGATCGCGCCGGAGGGGGTGTTGGACTTCGCGTGCTGGGCGATGTCGAGGAAGGTCTTGAACTCCGGGTCGTTCTTCAGGTTCGGGGACTTCAGCGCCTCGAAGGTCGACGGCACGTTGTGGATCGCGTTGGAGAACTCCACGACCGTGTTGGTGTCCGTGGTCATGAACTTGATGAGTTCCCACGCGGCGTTCTGCTTCTTGCTCTGCGGAGCGATGCCCATCACCGTGCCCGACAGGAAGCCCTTGCCGTAGTCGGCCCGCTGGTTGTCCGGTACCGGCATCGGCGCCACACCGATCTCGAACGGCACCTTGGCCTTCTTCGCCATTCCGAGCCGCCACTCGCCGTCCAGCTGCATCGCGACCTGGCCGGTGTGGAACGGGTGCTTCGCGCTGAACTCGTCACCGAAGGTGTTGCGGAACTTCTCCAGCTTCTGGATCCCGCCGAGGTCGTCCACGAGCTTCTTCTGCGTCGTGAACATGTCCGCGAAGGCCGGGTCCTTGGCGACGTTGGACTTGCCGTCCTTGTCGAAGTACTCCGGGCCCCAGGAGCCGAGGTAGTGCTCGGTGGTCGTCTCGTAGCCGTGGTAGGCGGGCATGAAGCCCAGCTGCTCGAAGCCGTCGCCCTTGGCCTTCGTCAGCTTCTTCGCGGTCGCGGCGAGTTCGGACATCGTCACCGGCGGTTTGGCGATCCCGGCCTTCGCGAAGGCGTCCTTGTTGTAGTACAGGCCGTACGCGTCCGCGAGCAGCGGCAGAGCGCAGCGCTTTCCCTCGAACTGCGTGTAGTCGAGCATGACCTTCGGGAAGGTCTTCTCCAGATTCAGCTTCGACTTCTCGATGAACGGCTTCAGGTCCGCGAAGGCGTTCGACGAGCAGAACTTCCCGATGTTCGACGTGGTGAACGACGACACGACGTCCGGTCCCTTGGAACCACCGCTGCGCAGCGCCTGGTTGAGCTTGTCGTCGTTGATGTTGCCGACGACGTTGACCTTGATGTTCGGGTGGGCCTTCTCGAAACGGTCGACGTTCTCCTCGATCGCCTTGACCTCGTCAGGGGTGGCCCAGCCGTGCCAGAAGTTGATCGTGGTGTTGGCCTTCGGGTCGTCCTGCGCCGCGTTCTCGGCGGAGCCGGTACAGGCGGTGGCGGCGACGGACATCGCGGCGACGGCGAGGGCGGCGGCGGACAGACGACGGTTTCTGCGCATGACGGAACTCCCAGTGGCAGGACGGGGCGTAGGGACAGGGGGCGGATCTGCGGGGCGGGGACTACCGGGGGGGGCTACGGGGGGTGGGGCTACGGGGTGGGGGCCTGGCGGGACGTGGTGTCGAACACTTCGTCCCGGGTGGCCTCCAGGGCGCTCTGCAGTGCACCTCTCAGCACGGGGTCCTGCTGGATCTCGCCGATCACGAGACGCGGACGGGGCGCGGCCAGATCGGCCAGCTCCGTCTGTACGAGGGCCCGCAGCGGCTCGCCGCCCGCGGCGGTCACCGCCCCGGACAGCACGATCAGCTCGGGGTCGAGCACGGCCACCACGGAGGCCAGCCCGGTCGCCAGGCGCTGCGCGAACTCCGGCAGCAGCCCGGCCAGTTCGGCCTCTCCGGCGGCGGCTCTCGCCAACAGCCCGGCGGCCACCTCCACGGCGGGCTGCTCCGGGGTCTCGTGACCGAGCTGTTTCGCGATCCGCGGTACGGCGACCGCGCCCGCCAGCTCCTGGAAGCCGCCGCCGTTGGCCTGCGCCACCCGCCGCATCAGCGGGGCGCCGGGCACCGGCAGGAAGCCCACCTCGCCCGCGCCGCCGGTCCGGCCGCGGTGCAGCCGGCCACCGAGGACGAGGGCGGCGCCGAGGCCTTCCTCCGCCCACAGCAGCACGAAGTTCTCGTGGCCGCGTGCCGCCCCGAGCCGCTGCTCGGCGACCGCCGCCAGGTTCACGTCGTTCTCGTACACCACCGGCATCGGCAGTACCGCCGCCAGCTCGTCGAGCAGCGTGGGGGAGTGCCAGCCCGGCAGGTGCGAGGCGTACCGCAGCCGCCCCGTGCTCGGGTCGAAGGCGCCGGGCGTGCCGATGACGACCCGGTGCAGGTCGCCCCGTACCAGACCGGCGTCCTTGGCGGCGCCGTCGACCGCCTGCGTCACCTGACGTACGACACCCGTCGACGAGCGTCCGGGGGTGGGCAGCTCGAAGCTGCCGACGGTCCGGCCCGTGAGGTCGGCGACCGCGGCGCGGATACGGGCCGGGGTGACGTCGAGGGCGGCGACGTGGGCGGCGCCCGCGTTCACCGCGTACAGCTGGGCGCTGGGTCCGGGGCGGCCCTCCGTGGTGCCGGTGGCCACGACGAGACCGGCCGCTTCGAGGCGGGCCAGGAGCTGGGACGCGGTCGGTTTGGACAGCCCGGTGAGCTTGCCGATCCGGGTGCGGGAAAGGGGCCCGTGCGCCAGCAACAGGTCCAGCGCGGCACGGTCGTTCATTGCACGCAGGACGCTCGGTGTACCCGGTGTGCCAGGCGTTGTGGCCATGACGATGTCACCCGCCTCTCGGCTGCCCGCTCCCCAACAACGTTGTTAGGAAAGTTTCCTATTCAGTGGAAGGAACGTAAACGCAGGTGGAAAGGGGCGTCAATGGGAGGCGCCCCCGAGGCAACCAAAGCGTTACCTGCGGGGGCTGCCTGCGGGGGCACGGAAAGGGTTCTTGCGGTACGAAGCCGGGCGTACCGCCGCCTGTACCCCACCTCTTCGGCTACGGCTTGCTGAGGTTCGGGTTGGGCGCGGGGGCCGCCGGGCCGGATCCGGGAGCCGCCCCCGCGGGCGGGATCGGGTTGGACGCCAGCGCCTGCGGGGACAGCGGGTTGGCCATCGCGGACGGGGCCGCGACACCGGCCGACGGGTCGGCGGGATCCGCCTCGATCAACGGGACGGGGCCGCCGACGATCCGGATGCCGGCCTTGTCGAAGGCGTGCTTGACCCGCCAGCGCAGCTCGCGCTCCACACCGAGCGCCTTGCCCGGCATGGTCTTCGCGGACAGCCGCACGATCATCGAGTCCAGCAGTACGGAGTCCAGGCCGAGGACCTCGATGGGGCCCCAGAGCCGCTCGTTCCACGGCTCGGCCTTCGCCATGTCCTCCGCGACCTCCGACAGCACGGCCCGGACGTTCTCCAGGTCCTCCGAAGGGCGGACCTGGACGTCGACGCCCGCCGTCGCCCAGCCCTGGCTGAGGTTGCCGATCCGCTTGACCTCGCCGTTGCGGACGTACCAGATCTCGCCGTTGTCGCCGCGCAGCTTGGTGACGCGCAGGCCGACCTCGATGACCTCGCCGGATGCGACGCCCGCGTCGATGGAGTCGCCCACGCCGTACTGGTCCTCCAGGATCATGAAGACGCCGGACAGGAAGTCGGTGACCAGGTTGCGCGCACCGAAACCGAGCGCCACACCGGCCACACCGGCACTCGCGAGCAGTGGCGCCAGATTGATGTTCAGCGCGCCGAGGACCATCAGTGCCGCGGTGCCGAGGATCAGGAACGACGCCACCGAACGCAGCACGGAGCCGATCGCCTCGGAGCGCTGGCGGCGGCGCTCCGCGTTGACCAGCAGGCCGCCGAGGGCGGTGCCCTCCACCGCCTGGGCGCTGCTGTTCATGTGCGCTATGAGCTTGGTGATCGTGCGCCGGATCACCGACCGCAGGACGGTGGCGATCACGATGATCAGCAGGATGCGCAGGCCGACGCTCAGCCAGGTGGACCAGTTCTGCTCCACCCAGCTCGCGGCGTTGCCCGCCTTCTCTGCGGCCTCGTCGAGCGTGACGGGATCGGCGGGCGGTTCTGCGACCAGTCGCGCGGACCAGGACACCTCGGGCACCTCCATGGGATGTGGCAGACCCACCACACTAACGGGGCAAAGCGAAGGAGCCTGTTGACATCGCGCCGCCCGGGCTGTGGTCCGCGACACCACGGCGGGCCGGTTCCTCCGGGGCGGCGCTGTGGTGCAAAACACTCCCGGCCCGTTACCCGGACGTGGTGGCGCCACGACCAGGCATGAGGGGAGACTGGTCCTGAATCGTCCCGGCGCGAGCCACGCGCCGCCGGCGTAATAGGAGGCATCCGTGCCGCATGTCCTGGTCCTCAACGCGTCGTACGAGCCCCTCGGCGTCGTACCGCTCCGCCGTGCGCTCGTCCTCGTCCTCGAAAACAAGGCACTCTGCCTGGAAGAGTCCGGCGCCTTTCTGCACAGTGCGACCCGGGTCGTCCCCGCTCCCAGCGTGGTCCGGCTGAAACGGTTCGTAAGGGTCCCCTACCGGGGCCCCGTTCCCCTCACCCGCCGTGCGCTCTTCGCCAGGGACGGCGGGCGCTGTATGTACTGCGGTGGCGTCGCAACCAGCGTCGACCACGTCATTCCGCGCAGTCGCGGCGGACAGCACGCCTGGGAGAACGTGGTGGCGGCCTGTCGTCGCTGCAATCACGTCAAGGCAGACCGGCACCTCCTGGAGCTCGGCTGGCGGCTGCGCCACCAGCCCGCCCCGCCGTCCGGCCTTGCCTGGCGCATCATCGGGACCGGGCACCGGGATCCGCGCTGGCTCCCGTATCTGCAACCTTTCGGTGCGGATGACGTCCTGGCCCGGATCGACGGGACCCCGGTGAGAACCGGAGTCGCCTGAGACCGGGATTTTTTTGTCTCTACAGGTATGCCCGTGGGTTGAGCGACCGCT